>NZ_JBFAXR010000028.1:0-75250 GCF_040680895.1 Streptomyces sp. NPDC051940
CTACACCCGCTTATCTACACTCTTCCCCAACACGCCGCTCTTCCGATCTGCCACGCGTTTCTCGCGGTTCGGGAGGAGACCCGGCACCACCCCCTGGCCCGTCGCCGTGGTCGGCGACGGGCCCGGGGCCGCAGCACAGTCGGCTGCCGCCGTCGGCTCAGCCGACCGTCAGCGTGCCGGCGCCGAGCAGCCCCTGCAGCGCGCCGTTCGGCAGGGTGAAGGTCAGCGGGGTGCGCGGGGTGCCGGGCTTCAGGGCGTTGACCGACCAGCCGCCCTTGCTGTTGTCGCCGTCACGGAGGTTGTAGCCGCCGCCCATGCCCGCGTACAGCACGCCCTTGTCCTCGAACGGGAGGAACACCCGGACGCCGTGCTGCGCGTGGTTGCCGAAGCCCGTCAGGGTCTCGGCGACGGCCGGCTTCTCCGGGTCGTCCATGCGCCAGACGTCGCCGCCGCCGATGGTGTTGAACAGCGTCGGGCCGATGACCTTCTCCAGTGAGGTGACGGTCGCGTCGGAGACGTCGTACGCGGCGTCCACGCTGAACGCGGTCGCCATCAGGCTGCCGGACATGTCGGCGGTGGCCATGTAGAGCTTGTCCTGGAAGACCTGGAAGGTCCAGGAGTAGATGTTGAACGGGTTGCCGAAGCCCGAGGCGCCGAACTTCGGCGTCTGGCCCAGCAGGTTCGGCTTGTTCCCCCACAGCTTGGTCTCGGGGTTGTAGACCGGCAGCGCGCGGTCGCCGTAGAGGACGGTGACCTTCTGCTCCGGGGTACCGGGCTTGGAGATCTTGAAGATCGCGGTGGCGCGGTTGGACTTGGTGACGTCCAGGATCCGGGCCGCCTCGGTGGCCGGCTGGCCGTAGGCGTTCCACAGCGACTCGGTCGCGGTCACGCCGGCGTGGTTGTAGCTGCCGACGTACAGGTCACCGCGCCACTCGGTGATGCCGCCCCAGACGACGGACTTGCCCAGCACCGGGTCCGGGTCGTACTGGTCCCAGGAGAAGACCGACGTCCAGGAGTCCTTGTCGGCGGAGGTGAGGCCGCCGGCCGGGATCTCCGGGCTCATCCAGATCTTCGACGGGCCGCCGACCGCCGCCGACTTCTTGTCCGGCAGGGTGCCCATCCAGCCCGAGACGACGAGGCGGTTGCCGAAGGTGCTGAGGTAGCCCGCGTCGTTCTGCAGCACGGCCACGGTCTCGAAGTGGAACGGGTCCGACTTGGTGCCGGTCCACCTCTCGATGACACCGCCGAGTCCCCCGGTGGTGTCCCCGGCGACGGGGGCCCGGCGGGCGGCCAGGTAGAGGTTGCCGTCGGGGCCTTCGATGCCGCCGCGGGCGGAGTACAGGTCCGTGCGCAGCTGGGAGCCGAGGTACTTGCCGGTGCTGCCCTCGAAGGCGAAGACGGCGAGGCCCAGGCGGGAGTCGTTGAGCGTCGGGTACTTGACGCCGAACATGAAGACGACGTCGTTGGCGGCGGCGGCGCCGCGCAGGCCGACCACGTTCTCCAGCAGCGGGTCGTCGGGGGTGATGTCCTCGGTCTGCTGGGTGTCCGCGTTGACCCGCAGCACCTGCGGCTTGCGCAGGTCGCCCATCTTGGGGCCGTAGACCGCGGCGCCGCTGCTCTCCCCGAACTCGCAGACGTTCTGGTCCTCGACGAGGTGCGGGCCGGGCTGCCCGATGAGGCCCGCGGTGGCCTGGCAGAAGGCGTTGGAGAGGGTGCCGAAGTAGGCGTGGTCGCCGGAGCGGGCACCCGCCCAGACGTAGGCGCCGTCGATCTTGCGCTGGTAACCGGTGGGGCAGGAGCCGTCGGCGTCGGGCTGGGCGTGCACGCCGATCGCCTGGAAGCACTCGCTGACCGCGGCGTGGGCGACCTCGGTCGACTTCAGGGCCGGGCCGTACTGGAAGGTGCTGCCCTCGGGTGCGGGGGCCGCCGAGGACAGACCGGAGGTCATGCTCAGGAGGGCGCCGGCCGCGGCGGCGACGGCCAGCAGCCGCCTGCCTCTGCTGCTCCGCGCGCCGGGTCCGGAAAATCTACGCTTCGTCACTTCTGTGCTTTCTCTCGTCCTCGACGCGCCGATCGCGGAGGTTGTGTGCATCCTGTGGAGGCACCGCCCGTTGCCACCAACGGACGGTTGTTCGCCACGCGTACACCGCGCTGTGACGGACGTCGAAATTCGACATATGTCGCTTATCCCCGGGTGCTCTTGATGTCACGTCGGCCTGCGAGTGACGCAGGTCGCAGCCGACACCCCCGCCCCAGGGGCGCGTCGCAAAGCCGCGACCGCTCCCGGAGCGGTGGACGTCACAGTGACGCAGGTCCACGGCGCATAGGACGATTCGCTGGTATTCGCGAGATCTTGTCCATCGGAGCGCCCATGTCCCCGTTCGCCGCCGCCCCTCCCCCGGAGGCCGTGCGACCCCTGATCCGCGGGCTCGCGGTGCTGCGCGAACTCGCGGCGGGGAACGGGCGGTGCGCGGTGAGTGGCCTCGCCCGCAGTACCGGGTTGGCCCGGTCCACCGCCGACCGCGTCGTAGGCACTCTGGTCCGTACCGGACATGTGCGCCTCGAGGGGCGGGAGGCCGTCCTCACGCCCCGGCCGATGGAGCTGGGGAACGCCTGGCTCGCCGCCTGCCGGATCCCCGACCTGCTGGGGGCGCCCACCGACGCCCTCGCCGCGGTGCTCGACGAGTCCGTCGTCGTCGCCGTACCGGAATCGGACGCGGTGCGGGTGGTGCATCATGCCACCCGGCGCCGGGCGGTCTCCCCCGCGTTCCGCACCGGCGATCTGCTGCCCGCCGACCGCACCGCGGCGGGCAGCCTCTTCGCCGCGGCGTGGGACGAGCAGGCCTGGCAGCTCCGGGGCGGGCAGTCCGCGGCGGGCCCGGACACCGTTCGCCCGGCGTCTCCCGGCGACCGCGCCTCGCGCTTCCGGGCCCGCGCGGAGGCCGCCCGCAGGCAGGGCTGGTCCCTCGACGACGAGCTCCTCGAACCCGGGCTGATCGCCGTCGCGATGCCGGTTCCTGCCTCCGGCGGGCGGCCGCTGTACACCGTCAGTGTGGTCAGCCACACGAGCCGGCACCGCACCGCCTCGTCACTGGCGGACGCCGTGCTGCCGCGGTTGCGCGGCACCGTCGAGGAGATGGCCGGAGCGCTGTCCGACGCTCCTCCCGCCCCGGCCTGCTCGACGGCCCCGCCGCCGCCCGGGGACCAGCCCCACCCGGGCCGGGACGGACTCGGGCCGGAGTCCGTGGAGTCCCTCGCCCGCGGCCTGACCGTGCTCACGACCGTCGGGGAGGGCCGCGAACACCTGACGCTGGCGGCTGTCGCCGCGCTCACAGGGCTGCCGAGGCCCACGGTCCGGCGTGCCCTGATCACCCTGGAGCACCTGGGGTACGTCGCCTCGCAGAGCCGGCGCCACGGGCTCACCTCCAAGGTGCTGGAACTCGGGTACGCTCCGCTGTCCGCGCTGACGCTTCCCCAGGTCGCCCGGCCCCATCTGGTGGAACTGGCCGGACGTGTGGGCGAGACCGCGTCGCTGGCGGTGCTGCGCGGCGACCGCATCCGCTATGTGGCGACAGTCCCGGCCGGGGGCGTCATGAGCGTCGGCATCCCGGTCGGCACCCGCGGCCCCGCCCATGTGGCGGCCACCGGCCGGGTGCTGCTGGCCGGACTCCCCGCCGGGCAGCGGGCCTCGGTGGTCAGCGGTGCCCGGCTGACGCCGTACACCCGGCACTCGGTCACCTCGGTGGCCGGGCTCACGGACATCCTGGAGCAGGTGGCCGCGGACGGACACGCCGTCGTCGACCAGGAACTGGAGGACGGCCTGCGCTCGGTCGCGGTCCCCGTCCGGGACCGGCACCGGCGGGTGGTCGCCGCAGTCAACGTGGCGATGCACGCCGACCGCCGCTCCCACGACCAGTGCCGGGACGAACTGCTCCCGGCACTGGTGCACACGGCCGCACGGATCGAGGCGGACCTGGGGATCACCGGACGCCACGCCGTCGTCGCCGGCGTGTGACACCCCCTCCTGGGCGGGGGGTGGGGGGCGCGGCGCGTGCGCGGTCAGCGGCGCACTCGACGCCTGTTGCGGTATGCGGTCAGCACCAGCCCGGCCGACACCAGCAGACCCGCGCCGACCACCGCCAGCAGCGGGGCCCACGGCGTGGAGCCGGTGTCCGGCAGTGCGTGGTGGTCGTCCGTGGGATGCGGGTCCGGGGTGGGCGTCGGAGGTGTGGGCGTAGGTGTGGGAGGCGTCGGGGTGGGCGTGGGCTCCACCGGGGAGACGAGGAGGTAGCCCTGAGCGTCGTTGTCCGTCGCGCTGGTGTCCGGGTCCGTCGTGAGGTCCGGCACGACGAGCGGGTTGCTCTCGGGTACGTCGCCGGGGGCCGGAGTGATGTAGGCGACGTTGTGCAGTTCCGTAGCGGTGGTCGCCGTGACGCGGACGCGCACCGTGAGCACCGGACCGTCGGTCCCGGCCTCCAGGGGTGCACCGCCGGTCGCCGTGGCCCCGTCGGAGGTGTACTCCGGGCCGGCCATCGAGATCAGCTCCAGCCCTTCGGGCAGCACCACCGTGACGGTCCATCCGGCCCCCGCTTCGGCGGGGCCGTCGTTGTGCGGCACGAGCGTGAAGGTCGCCTCGTCGCCGGGGCGGGCGGGCGAGGGCTGCGGCGGAGTCTGGGTGAGCGTCAGGTTCGCCTCGGCGCACCGGGTCGGGTACAGCACCTGCGGCTCACGGGTCTCGTGGATCCACGCCCCACCGGCGTTGTAGATCATCGGGTCGGCGGAGCTCTGGGTGCCGCCGGCGGTGACGCGGGGGCCGCAGGGCCTTCCCCAGTCGTTGGGGCCGCGGCTGCCGCCGTCGCGTGCGTCGGCGGCGGTGTTCCCGCCGATCATGTCGTTGCCCGGGTAGGCGTCCTGGCCCTGCTCGGCGTTGGGGTAGGTGCGGATCGCGACCGAGTCCCTGGGGAAGGTGTTGCCGGAGACCTCGACGGTGTCCCGCATCACCCGCCAGTCGGAGACGGCGGCCCGCGTGGGGGAGGCCGGTGCGCCGAGCTGGAGCATCGGCCCGGAGCCGGTGAAGGTGTTGCCGAGCATCCCGATGTCCGAGGAGGAGCGGGACTGCTGGTCCTCGGGGGTGTTGGGGTAGGTCGCCGGGTCGAGGTTCTCGTACAGGGTGGTGACCTTCACCGCGGCGGCGGAGTCCGTGCGCGGGGTGAAGGCGATGTCGTTGTCCTCGATCAGCACGTCGTGCGCGGGAGACAGGAGCAGGACGAAGTCGGCGGGGCCGCCGGCGACCTTGTTGCGCAGGTAGCGCACGTCGTGCGAGCCGTACGGGATGTAGACGCCGAAGGGGTTGTCGGTCAGCACGTTGTCGGCGAAGGTGACATCGCTGCTGTTCTGGATCCTGTTCAGGCCGTTGGCGCTGCTGGAGGGGTTGATGGTGAGGTTGGCGACCCCCTCGTTGTCCTCGAACGTCGAGTCGGTGACGGTGAGTCCGGTGACGGACTCCGTGTAGGTCGCGTACCAGTCCATCTCCCGCACGGTGGCGCGGGTGACGGTGACGTCGCTCGTCATGTCCCAGTAGAAACCCGTCGCGCCTTCGGTGAGGGTGACGTCCCGCACGGTGACGCCGTCGGAGTAGTAGAAGCGGATCGCGTTGGAGCCGCCGGACGGCATCGGCTCGTACGAGACGCCGTCGATGCTCACGTTCTCGACGGTGGCCTGGGCCACCTCGTGGCCGGCGATGCCGGTCCCGCCCTTGCCCGAGGCGCCGGGGGTCAGGGCGATGGTGGTGCCCCTGACGGTCATCCCGGTGGTGTTGGCCGCGCCGAGGCCGCTGCTGCAGCGCTCGATCCGGCCGCCGGTCACAGTGGGGCCGGTGCGCGTCTGCCCGGCGGCCGCGACCCAGGTCGCACCGATCCCGGTGGCGAAGTCGCTGACCACGGGGTTGTCGATGACGACGCCACTGGAACCGGCCAGTTGGATGCCGGTGGAGGGACTGGCGGAGGTGCCCTCGGCGGTGACGCGGGTGAGGGCGGCGCCGGTGGTCGCGCCGAGGCTGATGCCGGTAGTGGTGATCTCCTTGACCGTCACCCCCGTCAGCTGCGGCCCGGTGCCGGTCGTCGCGCCGGCGGTGGCGATGCCGTACTGGTAGCCGGTGACGGTCACGTCCGTCATGACGACGCCGGTGGAACCGGCGAGGTTGACGCCGTACGAGGCGGCGTGGGAGGTGCCTGTGACGGTGACCTGGTCGAAGGTGGCTCCGGTGGTCGCGCCGGTGTGGACACCCAGGGTGGTGGCCTCGATCGTGGAGTCGGACAACCGCGGGCCGGTGCCGGTGCGGGCGGCGGTCATCGTGAAGCCCCGTGTGACGCCGCTGATGTCGGCACCGTCGACGACGACGCCGGTGGCGTTGGCCGCGTTGATGCCCTGGGAGGTTCCGTTGGCGGCGTTGTCGCCGTTGTCGAAGCCGAAGCCGGTGATGGTGGTCGCGGTGGTGGTGCCGCTGAGCAGGATGCCGGTGACACTCGCCAGGTTCGCCGGGTTGACGACGGTCAGACCGGTGAGCTCCGCTCCGCTCGCGGTGGCGGTGACCACGGCCTTGGCGGACGCGGTGGGCGCGAGGGTGGTGTTCGTGGTGGTGAGGCCGCCGCCGGTGACCGACAGCAGGGCGGTCAGTTGCGCCGAGCCCGCGGCGGTCAGCGTCACCCGGCTGGTGACGGTGAGTGTATTGGCGAAGACGTAGTTGCCGTCCAGGACGTTCACGGTGTCCCCGTCGGCCGCGGCTGTCAGCGCGGCCTGCAGGGTCATCAGCGTCGGCGGCCGGGTGGGGCCGACCCAGGCGATCAGGGCGCCGTCGTCCGGTGCCGCGTGCCGGGTACCTGGTGCCCGGCCTGCGGCCCCGTCGTCCGACGCCGCGCCGGGGAGGGCGGCACCACCCCACAGCACCGCCGCCGCGAGCAACGCGCCCGCCCCCCGGGTCCAGCGCCGGCGGCGCCTCTGCGTCTGTTTCCGTCGTGGCGTCTGGAGGTCGCGTCGCCGCATGGCCGAGTACCGGGAGTCCATGGAGGCGACCGTACGGAGAGGATCACAGCCTGGCGATTATTTGAGCGCATATACCGTAAATCATCACCTTATGCCGTGTGAAATGATCCAATCAGCGGTGTCGGCGGGCATGCCCGCACAGGGCGGATCCAGATCCGAGCCGGGCACGGACTACAGTTCCCGCCCGTTCCCGCCCGTTCCCGCCCGTTCCCGCCCGTTCCCGCCCGTTCCCGCCCGTTCCCGCCCGTTCCCGCCCGTTCCCGCTACAGGCAACCCGAGTCCGATCAGGCACGAAGAAGTCACTAGATTGAATGCCGTGACGCGAACAGGACGGCCCATGGCCGAGTTGGTGCTGTCCCTCTCTGTCTAATGTGGACGAGTCAACGCTGCCCTTGAACACCACCCACCACACCAGCCACACCATGGGGCGCGTCGCCCGCACGCCGAAGGCACTCGCCGTGGCCGTGGCCGCATCGGCAATCCTCGGGTCCACCTCCGTCGGCACGGCCGGAGCGGCCACCGAGAGCCCCCTGGGCGGAGTATTCGCGGGCCCCGCCCTCGATGTGACCAAGGCAGCCACCGCCCCGGTCGACGAGTGCTTCAAGTCGATCGGCGACGACATCGCCCCCGCCGCGGACGGCTCCTGCGCCACGGGCTACCAGGAGAAGATCAACGAGGGCTACATGTGGAGCGGCGTCCGCTCCGGCGACTTCGCGTACTTCGGCACCTCGGCCAACGCCATCTGCGGCGCCGAGGGCCAGATGAACCCCGAGCCCACGCCCGCCCTGCTGGAGGACGGGAACGTCTGCGAGTTCGGCGAGGGAGCGGGCACACCGGTCTTCGGCCCTCGGATGGGCGACTCCCGGCTGTCGCGGGTGCTGCGCGTCAACGCCGACACCCAGCGGACCGAGGACGTCTCGCCCACGGACGACACCCTCTTCCAGCAGGCCGCGGGCCTGCGCGGCGCGGCCGCGGCCAACGACGTCGTCTTCATGTTCGGCATCAAGACGGCCAACCCCACCGACCCGCGCGCCGGCCTGTCGGTCTTCGCCTTCGAGGGCAGCACCGGCAGGTTCCTCGGGTCCGCGCTGCGTACGGACCTGATCAGCGCGCGCCAGGCCGTGGTGGCCTCCGACGGCAACCTCTACATCGCGGGCCGCTCGTCCAACGGCACCTCCGGCACCATCCTGCGCTGGACGGGCGACAAGGCGGACCCGTTCCGGTTCGAGACGGTCGGCACGCTCGCCAACGACGCCGGCTACCTCACCACCATGGGCAACCGCCTGGTGGTCTCGGGCTGGCCCGGCATCAAGTGGGGTGAGGACGCCCGCGCGGTGGGCGAGTCGGCGAAGCTCTGGATCAGCCCGGAGATCCCGGCCGGCGGCCTGACCGCGGCCGACGCGGCCTCCTGGCAGCCCTTCTTCTCCTGGGACCAGTACGACCCGGACCCGGTGGTCGGCAAGTCCATCGTGTGGGGCGCGATCAAGGAGTGGCGCGGCGACCTGTACGTCGGCAGCTACAACCACATCGCCGGCACCGCCACCGCCTCGCTGTGGTCCGCGTACGGCCGGCCGTCCACGGAGGCGGCGCGCATGCTGGACATGACGAACTCCGCCCGCCCCGCCACCATCTTCCGGATCTCCAAGCCGGGTACCCCGGAGCAGAAGGTCACCCTGCTCTACGGAGACACGCTGCTGCCGGTGTACAACCCGGACACCAGGCTCTGGGTGAAGAAGCCGAACCGACTCGGCCAGGTCCCGAAGTTCGGTTTGTCCGGGTTCGGCAACCCGGCGAACCAGTACGCCTGGACGTTCACCACGTTCCAGGACAAGCTCTACATGTCCACCTTCGACGCCTCCGGCACGCTGGCCCCCGCGGCCTTCGTCACCCAGCGCGTCCTCGGTCTCTCCTCCGCGACCCGCACCTCGCTCGAGAAGGTGGTCGGCCCGGCACTGTTCAACTCCATCGGCGGCGGTGACGTCTGGCGGATGGACGACCCGGCACAGCCGGCGGTCGCCGAGACTCTGAACGGTTTCGGCAACCGCGCCCAGCACGGCGTCCGCATATTCCTTCCCTTCGAGGACAAGGGCTTCCTCTACGCCGGCATGGCCAGCAGCTGGAACCTCCGCGCGACGGACAAGAACCGCGGCGGCTGGGAGCTCAACAAGCTCACCCCCGGCGCCGTCCGCCCCGGTCTGAACCTCTCCGTCCCGGCGAACGCGATCCAGGGGGTGCTGGGCGCCTTCGCGGGCGGTGTGGAGTGACGCCGAACGCGACCGGGGCCGCCCCGCCGCACCCGGTGGCCACCGCCTGACGGAGGAACCGGCCGGCGCCTTCGCGCCCCCTCACCGCGATCGGTGAGGGGGCGCGGCGCGCTGCCGAACCGCAGACGCCCCGCGCCTGCCCGCCGGGCGGCCGTTGACACGCCGGGCGCGTTCGGTGACCCTGAAGACACCAAGCGTCACCAACTTGTCGGGGGTTGGATGAACGTGGCGGTGACCAACCCGGTGTGCCTGATCACGGGCGCCACTCGGGGCATAGGCCACGCCTGTGCCTCTGTCTTCGCCGAGCGCGGCTTCACCGTCGTCCTCACCGGACGAGATGCCGAGGTGGCGTCCCGCCGGGCCGAGGAGATCCAGCAGGCGTCCGGCGCAGCCGACGTACGGGGCTGTGAACTCGACGTGGCCGCGGAGGAGTCGGTGGCCGCGCTCTTCCGCGTGGTCCGGCACGACCTCGGGCGGCTCGACGTCCTGGTGGCCAACGCCGGAGTGCTCCGGTCCTCGCCACTCGGCGGCACCCCGGCCGCGACCGCCCGCAAGACGGTCGAGGTCAACGTGCTCGGGACGCTCGCCTGCGTGCAGTCCGCCGCCCGGCTGATGATGCCGCGCCGGCGCGGGTCGATGGTGCTGCTCGCCTCCGCCGTGGGCGAGCGCGGGGCGCCGGGACAGGCGGTGTACGCGGCTTCGAAGGCCGCAGTGGCGGCGCTCGCGCGCTCCGCGGCACTGGAGTTGGGGCCGCGCGGCATCCGGGTGAACGCCGTGGCGCCGGGTCTGATCGACACGGACATGGCCAAGGCGCTGCCCGAGGAGACCGTCGCCGCGTACGAGGCCCGCTGCGCGCTGCGCCGCGTGGGTACGGCGCGGGAGGTCGCCGAGGTGGTGGCGTTCCTGGCGAGCGACGCCGCCTCGTACGTGTCGGGCCAGGTGCTGCGCGTGGACGGGGCGGAGCTGTGAGGGCCGGTCCTCTCGGGCGTTGTCCCCCCACCGCCATGCTGGTCGACGCCCGTTCGGGCGCGGCGCTGTGCGGCGCCGGACTCGACGGGGCAGTCGACGCCGCCGCCGCGGAGCTGGCCGCACGGCCCCCCGGGCTGCTGGTGCTGTTCGCCCGTCGGGACCTGGTCAGCGTGCTCCGCTACCTCGCCGCCCTGCGCACCTCACGCCCCGTGCTGCTGGCCGATCCGGAGCAGTCGCCGGCAGCGGTCGCGGAGCTCGTGCGGTGCCACGAGCCGGCGTTGGCCCTCGGCCCACCCGACGGCATCGGGACGCCCGCCGGCTACGAACGGGACGGCGACGGCTGGACCCGCCGTACGCCCATGCCCCACCGCCCCCATCCCGACCTCGCCGTGCTCCTCGCCACCTCGGGCACCACCGGCAGTCCCCGGCTGGTGCGGCTGTCCGGCCGGGGCTTACGGGCGAACGCGCTCGGGATCACCGAGGCTCTGCACATCGGCCCCGACGAGGTGTCCCTGACCGGGCTCCCCCTGTTCTACGGCTACGGGCTGGCCGTGCTGAACACCCATCTCCTCGCAGGTGCCACGCTGGTCGTCACCCCCGACTCCCCGGTCTCCGCCGGATTCTGGCGCGACACCGACCGCTACCGGGCGACGGCGTTCGGCGCCGTACCCGCGACGTACGAGATGCTCACCCGGCTGCACTGGGACCCGCTCGCGCATCCGGCACTGCGCAGTCTCACCCAGGCGGGCGGGCGGCTGCGGCCGCCACTGGCCCGGGAGCTGGGCGGGCGCATGCGCGGTGCCGGACGTACCGGGCTGTACGTGATGTACGGGCAGACCGAGGCCACCGCCCGGATGTCCGTCCTCCCGGCGGACCGCCTCGACGAACTCGCGGGAAGCGTCGGCGCCGCGCTGCCGGGGACGCGGTTCACCATCGACAGTAATGACCAGGTCGTCTTCCACGGGCCCAACGTGATGATGGGGTACGCGCACACCGCCGCCGACCTGGCGCGCGGCGACGACCTCGGCGGCGTGCTCGGCACCGGTGACCGCGGCAGGCTCGACGACGAGGGACATCTGTTCCTCACGGGCCGCAACAGCCGTCTCGGCAAGGTACGGGGGATCCGGGTCGACCTGGACTCGGTGGAACAGCTGATGGCCGCCCTCGACCCGGCGCTGCGCTGCGCCGTGGCGGCGGTGTGCGACGGCGAGCGGCTGACGGTGTGGTGCGAGGCGGATGTGGCGGCGGCCGACTGGGCGGCGCTGTCCGCCCGCCTGTCGGAGCGGCTGCGGCTGTCGCCCCGCTCGTGCGCCGTACGCCCGCTCAGCCCGCTGCCCCTGCTGGCAACGGGGAAGGTCGACTACCGGGCGCTGGAGGCTACCTGATGAGCGTGTTCACCCTCCCCCAGGCCGAGCGGGAACGCCTGCTGGTGCCGGAGCTGGCCGAGCTGACGGAGTACCACCGCCGGGCGAGCGCCCCCTACCGCAACCTCCTGGCCGCACTGGGCCACTCGGCGTCAGTCGTACCGGAGCGGATGGCCGACCTCCCCTGGCTGCCCGTCGGCCTGCTGCGCGAGCGGGACTTCAGCAGCCTCGCACCGGGGCGGGCGACGCGTTCCCTGTCGACGTCGGGTACGACGGGAGCACCCACCCGGATCGCGCTGGACCCGGCGTCCGCGGCCGGCGAGATGCGGCAGGTGGTCCGTACCCTGCAGGAGGTCACCGGTCCGCGGCGGCTGCCGATGCTCATCGCCGACAGCCGCGACGTCCTGCGCTCGGGCACCGCGCTGTCCATGCGGGCCGGACTCGTCCGCGCGCTGATGCAGCTGGGGCGCGACCACGTGTTCCTGCTCGACGGCGAGGGCGGCCCCGACGCGCCGGCCGCCCGGGCCTTCCTCGCCGAGCACGGCGGCGGGCCCTTCCTGCTCTGCGGTGTCACCGCCCTGGTCTGGGAGCTGGGCCACGGACTGGCGCACCGGCACGGGCTCGACCTGACACACGGCATCGTCCTGCACGGCGGCGGCTGGAAGCGGCTGGCCGACCGGGCGGTGGACCGGGCCGAGTTCCGCGACCGTTTCCGCCGGGACACCGGGGCCACCCGGATCCACGACTACTACGGCATGACGGAGCAGGGCGGCACCCTGTTCCTGGAGGGACCGGAGGGCGACGGGCTGTACTGCCCCGACTTCGCCGACGTGATCGTGCGCGAACCGGTCTCCTGGCAGGAGGCCACGCCCGGCACTCCCGGTGTCATCCAGGTGGTCAGCACCGTTCCGCGCTCCCATCCCGGCCACCTGCTGCTGACCGAGGACTGGGGCGTGGTGCACGGGGTCGACGACGGCTACTGGCCGGGCAAGCGGTTCTCCGTCCTGGGGAGACTGCCGCGTACCCGGGCCCGGGGCTGCAGCGACACCTCCGGCACCGCGCAGGCGGCCGCATGAGCGCCGCCCCGGGACACGTGCGCGTACTGCGGGACCTCGCCGAGGCCCCGCCCGGCGGCCCGCTGCGCCACGGCGACGTGCGCGTGCTGGCCTGGCTCGACGGCCTCGGCTCACTGCTGCGCGCCCCGGCGACGGCCCGCCGCCACCCCGAACTCGGGCCGCTGGGGGCCTTCCTGGGGAGCGGCAGACTCAGGCGTCTGCTGGACGCGACGGACCCCCGCGCCCCCTATCTGCGCCGGCCCCGCGGGCTGGTCCTGCACATCCCGCCCGCCAACGTGGACGGTCTGCTGGTGTACGGCTGGGCGCTCTCGGCGCTCGCCGGCAACAGCAACATCGTGCGGATCCCGACCGGAGGCAGCGCCGCCTCCGAAGAGCTCGTGGCGCTGGTGCGGCAGTCCCTGGCCGAGGCCGACCCGGCCGTCGGCCACACGCAGCGGCCGGTGCGCTACGGCCACGACGCCCAGACCACGGCGGCCTACTCGTACGCCTGCGACCTGCGTGTCATCTGGGGCGGCGACGCGACTGTCACCGCGCTGCGCGGCCATCCCCTGCGCCCGCGTGCGCGGGACCTGACGTTCCCGGACCGCTCCTCCTTCGTCCTGCTGTCGGCAGCCGGCTGGCGGCGGGCCGACGCGGACGGGCGCCGGGAGGCCGCGGCAGCCCTGTACCGCGACGCCCTCTGGTTCGACCAGGACGCGTGCGCCTCGCCCCGTACGGTGATCTGGGCCGGCGCGGACCCCGGGTCGGTCTCCGTCGCCCGGGCCGAGCTGCGCTCCTGGCTCACCACCGTGTCACGCGAGGGCCCGCCGCAGGCCGACGCCTCGCGCGCGGTCCACCAGCGCGTGACGATGTACTCGCTGGCCGCCGACGGCACGGTGCCGGCGCTCTCGTTCACCGACACCGGGCTCGCTTTCGCCGAGCTGGGGCCGGACACCCCGCTGTGGCGCGGCTGGGCGGGCCCCGGCACGTTCGTGCAGCGGCGCATCGCCTCGCTCGACGAACTCCCGCCCCTGATCCGGCCGTCCGACCAGACGCTCGCCCATTGGGGGCTGGAGCGCCCCGAACTCGACGCCCTGGCCGAGCTGCTCGCCCCGTACGGCATCGACCGCATCGTCCCCCTCGGCCAGGCACTGGACTTCGACCCGGTGTGGGACGGCTACGACCTGCTGCACGAGTTCTCCCGCCTCACCGCCCTCGTCCCCTACGGCGCGCGGGCACCGGCACCACACCCGACGTACCGGAGGACCTCCCGGCCATGACCGACCCGAACCCCCCACGAGCCCGCCGACCGCGCCGGTCCTGCCTGTCCGTGCCCGGTGTCAGCACCCGGTACCTGGACAAGGCCCGCGGGTTGCCGGCCGACCACGTCTTCCTCGATCTGGAGGACTCCGTACCCGCCGACCACAAGACGCAGGCCCGCGCCCGGGTGATCGCCGCGCTCAGGGCCGGCGGCTGGCAGGACAAGACCGTCTCGGTGCGCGTCAACGAACCGCTCAGTCCCTGGGCCGCGCACGACGTCATCGACGTCGTCGAGCAGGCCGGATCCAGGCTGGACGCGATCATGCTCCCGAAGACCGAGGAGCCGGCGCACCTGCACTGGCTGGACATCCTGCTGACCCAGCTGGAACGGGCCGAGGGCCTGGCGCCCGGGCGGATCGCGATCGAGGCCCATGTGGAGACGGCCCGGGGGGTCCTGGCGGCGCCGGCCATCGCCGCCGCCTGCGGCCGCACCGAGGCGATCGTCTTCGGCAGCGGCGACTACTCGGCCTCCGTGGGCATGGCGCACGCGGAGGTGGGCGAGCCGCCGCCCGGCTATCCGGCGGACGCCTTCCACCAGCCGCTGACGACCATCCTGCTCGCCGCGCGCGCCCACGGCCTGCAGGCCGTGGACGGGGCGTACTTCCGCATCCACGACGCGGCCGGGTTCGACCGCGCGGCGCAGGCGAGCGCCGCTCTCGGCTTTGACGGCAAGGTGGTGCTGCATCCGGCCCAGATCGAGGCGGCGAACCGGGTGTACGTGCCCACGCAGGCGCAGTACGAGCACGCCGAACTCGTCCTGGAGGCGCACGAGTACTGCAGCCGCGAGCTGGGCCTGGGCGCCGCGATGCTCGGCTCGCAGATGATCGACGAGGCGACCCGCCGCGTCGCCTCCATGGTCGTGGCCAAGGGGCGGGCGGCCGGACTCCCGCGCTCGCGTGCCTTCGACCCGGCCACGGACCTCTCGAGGTACGCGCGGGCCGGCGTCCGGGCACGGGACAACGGCCACCGGCCGGACGGGGACCGGGAAGCGGCGGCGGGCGCATGACGGCGGGTGCGGTCCCGGGGGACCCCGGACACTACGAACTGACCTACACCAGCGGCATGTTCACCGCCCACCAGCTGAAGCCGCGCACCGCGGTGTCGCTGGCCTTCACCGGCTGGGCGCACTGGCTGCGCTGCCGCGGCGTCAGCCATGCCGCGCTCATCACGCGCCACGCCACCGGCTTCGTACCGGTGGGCGTGCGGGTCGACTACGACGAGCCGCACGACTTCCTCGACGGGGAGGCGTTCTCGGTGCGCACGGACGTGGACACCTGGCAGCCGCGCCGCTTCCCCACCTGCCAGCAGGTGCGCTGCGACATCCGGGTGGGCCCGCGCCGCCTCGCCGGGGTCCTGCTGCAGATGATCTGCGTGCGCATCGAGTCGGACGCGAGCCTGGCCGCCCGCCCGGGCACCATGCCGGCCGCGCTCGCGCCGCTGCTCCTCGCTCCGGGCCGCGCCGCCGACCCGCCCCCGCGCTACCTCAGCCGCACCCCGCCACCGGACGACGGCGAACTCGTCCACGACGGCCACGCGTACCCCTTCACCATCCACCGCGGCATGTGCGAGATCGGCGACCAGTGGTACTTCGAGAGCGTCCCCGACCTGCTGGGCGCCGCGCGCGAGACCCTGGTGTTCGCCCACGCCCGTGCGACGCCGGCGCTCCTGCCTGGTCTCAGCGCCCCGCTGCGCCGGGTGCAGTACGGCCTGCGGCGCCCGTACGGCTTCCTGGACGACGGGACCGTGCGCACCCGGGTCCGCTCACTCGGCGCCTCACTGCGATTCGAGCACGACCTGCTCACGGCGGACGGCGACCTCGCCGGCCACGCCGTGGAGACCGTTCCCGTCCCGGCGGCGCAGCCGCCGGACCCGCCACGACAGGGGTGATCGCGTGCAGTTCCAGTTCTCCGGCTTCCTGCTGCGCTACGTGGACTACCAGCGCACTCTCGACTACGACGCCGGCACGGTCGGCGACGCGCTCAGCCAGCTCTTCGACGAGCACCCCGGGCTGCGCCCGGTCGTCGTGGACGAGGCGGGTGGCGTACGCAGGACCGTACGCCTGTGCCTCGACGGCGAGTTGCTGCCCGCGAGCCGCGCGCACGAGGTGGAACTCACCGGGGACAGCCGAGTCGACGTACTCACCGCCGTCGCGGGCGGCTGAACCGCCGTCCGTACTCCCTCACGAAAGGGGCACTGCCTTGTCGCTCGAAGCCCGACTGCGCCAGGTGTTCGTGGACGCGCTTGAACTGCCGCCGGACATCGTGGTGGAGGAGCTGCGCTACGAACAGGTGCGGACCTGGGACTCGCTGGGCCATGTCCTGCTGGTCTCCTCCATCGAGAACGAGTTCGACATCGAGATCGAGATCGAGCAGTCCCTCGACATGGACAGCTTCCGCGCCGCACTTGCGCTCCTGGAGCGCAAGGGAGCCACGTGAGCGGGCTGCTTGCGGGCCGGACGATCCTCGTCGCCGGGGTGCTGAACGAGCACTCCCTGGCGTACGCGGCCGCCCGCGCCGTCGAGGAGCACGGCGGCAGGACCGTGCTGACGTGCTTCCAGCGGCCGGGGTTGGTGGCACGTGCTGCGGCCCGGCTGGTGTCGAAGCCTCCGGTGATCCCGCTCGACGTCACCGACGAGCGGGACCTCGCGGCGCTGGCCGACCGCCTGCGCCCGCACACCGACCGCCTGGACGGCGTCGTGCACGCCGTCGGCTGGGCCCCGCGCCCCTGCGACTACCCCGGATTCGCCCGCGCCGACTGGGCCCACGCCGGCCCCGTGCTGCGCGTCTCGGCACACTCCCTGGCTGCGTTGACCACCGCTGCGCTGCCGCTGATGCCCGGGCCCGGCTCGGTGGTGGGGCTGGACTTCGACAGCTCGCGGGCCTGGCCCGGGTACGACTGGATGGGCGTCGCGAAGGCCGCGCTCGCCGCCACGGCCCGCTACCTCGCCGCCGAACTCGGGCCACGCGGCATCCGCGTCAACCTCGTCTCCTGCGGCCCGGTCCGCACCGTGTCCGCGCACGGAGAACCCCATTTCGGGGAGATCGCCGGAGAGTGGACGGCCCGTGCGCCCCTGGGCTGGGACGTCCGCGACCCCGCCCCGGTCGGCGACGCGTGCGTCGCCCTGCTGTCCGACCTGCTGGCGTCCACCACCGGCACCGTCATCCACGTGGACGGAGGCGCCCACGCCGTAGGCATGCGGTCGGGGGACTCCGGGGGGTGAAGTGACGGTTCCGGGTGCGCCGCGCGGTGCGGGAACGGACGCGCTCGCCCCCGCCCGTGCGATACGGGCGGGGGCGAGCGGCGACACGCGGTGGCGGATCAGTGGACCTGGAAGGCGCGCAGCAGCGTCTGTGCGACGGAGTTCCCGGCCGCGTCCACCGCGCGGAAGCGCAGTCCCACCCAGGTACCGGCGGTCAGCTCCCCTCCCGCGATGGTGAACCGGTGGTTCTTCGGGTAGCCCGTGCGGTACACCTCGGCGGTCTTCCACGTGGCGCCGCCGTCGGTCGTGTACGCGGCCTCCACCTCGGTGACGTGCCGGTCCGCGGGCGCCAGGGCCTGGCTCGTGGCGTACACGTCCACCCGGGTGTCGCGACCGGCCCGGGCCCGGTTGGCGAGGTCGAGGTCGCGGCTGTCCCACCGCAGCTCCGCCAGCGGCAGCGCGGTGTCCGCTCCGTCGGCGCCGACGGCCACCGGCTCGGTCTCCCAGACCGTCGACGTCCGGCCGCCGAGGGGGAAGACGTCCTGACCGTCGTACCAGCGCTCCAGCCGGTACGAGGCGGCCGTGCGGCCGTCCACGGTGATCGCGGAGGAGTAGGGCAGCTGTACCCCGTCGCGGTAGACGCGGGTCCCGCCGCTGCCCCGCTGCGGTGAGGTGAACTCGCCGAAGCCGCCGCGGTGTCCGTCGGAGTCGACCATGCTAGTCCCGCTGACCGCGAGCCTGCCCGTCGAGAGCGTGGCCGATGCGGTGGCGCCGAGCGGGCCGCCCCACCAGTCCTGCTCGTACCGCTCGCCGCTGCCGTAGGCGGTGTAGCCCTGCGCGACGTTCATCGTCAGGCTGCCGCCGGGCACGGTGTCGGAGTGGAAGCCCTGGGTCGCCCACAGGACGTCCTCGGCGGTGGTGTACCGGGTCTGGTGCAGCGGGACAGCGACGTACGAGGGGGTGACCGTGTTGAGGCCGGAGATCTGCTCGCCGATCGCCGTCGTGGCCACCTGGTTGCGGTGGCTGTCCTCGTTCATGCTGTGGAAGTCGACGTCCAGCCGGGCGAGCTTGCTGACATCGGTCCCGTTGAGCTTGTGCACCGGGTCGGCGGGCACGGTGTCGCGGTGGAAGAGCAGGTCGTAGACGAGGGTCGCGTCGCCGGTGCGGTTGTCGCTGTCCTTGTTGGCGAGCACCCAGTGTTCGTCGAGCCACACGGTGTCGTCGGCGGCCCTGCCCTCGGTGGGCGTGATCCGCAGGCTGCCGCGTTCGATGAGGCCGTACGCGCCGCCGGCCAGCACGCCGTTGGAGATGATCGTGCGGGTGCTCTCGTTCACCCGGGTGAGCCTGACGAGCGCCATCTCCTCGCGGGTGGCCCTGCCTTCGACCTGGGCGCCGATCGGCACCGTCGCGTCCGCGTCGAGTTCGGCGGTCGTGCCCGTTTCCGTGACCTCTGTGGTGACCAGGCTGGTGGTCGGCCGGCCGGCGTCGTCCCATTCCTGGACTGTGCCGGAGACCGCGAGCCGCCCGGGCAGGACCGGGATGCGGGCGGTCCCGTCGGCGCCGAGCCGGCTCGTGGTGTAGGCGCCGGTGTCGAGGTTGAGCACGTACACGGTGGTGCCGGGGGCGGGGGCGCCGGTGGTGGTGTGCCCGGTGACGTTGAGCCAGCGGGTCCGGGTGGCGGTCACCGGCAGCCGCAGGGCCGTTCCGGTCGCCGGGGTGACCGTGAGCGCGCCGGTCAGAGCGGCGGCGGCGCCCTGCGTGCCGACCAGCGAGCCGTCCACGGTGACCGTGGCGGTGACGCTGCCACCGGCGGGGATGTCGGCCGCGGCCGGCGAGACGCTGAGGGCCGTCGCGGGCAGGTCGGTGCCGTCGACGGACGTTGCGAGGCTGACGGTGGCCGCCTCGGACCCGGTGTTGGTGAGGGTGACGGTCCTGGAGACCGGCCCCGTGTTGCCGGCGAGCTGGAAGCCGACGTTGCCGGCCTCCGCGACGATCTGGGCGCCCAGGGCGGCGGTGGCGTCGGCAGCGCCCGCGCCGACCGCGTCCATCCCGCCGCTCGCGGCGGTGGCGGTGCTCATCAGCACGGCCTTGATCCGCTGCCCGGACCAGTCGGGGTGCCGCTGCGCGAGCAGGGCGGCGACACCGGCGACGTGCGGGGTGGCCATGGAGGTGCCGCTCATGGTCACGTACTTCGGGTCGGGCGTGCTTGCCTTCATCGCCGAGGACTTGGGGGCCGTGATGGCGACACCCGGTGCGGCGATCTCCGGCTTCATCGCGCTGTCGCCGACCCGCGGACCGCGGCTGGAGAAGGCGGCGACGGTGCCGGTGGCGTCGACCGCGGCCACGGCGAGCGCGTCGTCGGCGCTGGCCGGCGAGCCCACGGTGCTGCTGCCGGGTCCGGCGTTGCCGGCGGCGACCACGAACAGCGTGCCGTGCTCGGTGCTGAGCTGGTTGAGCGCGGTGCTCACCGGGTCGGTGCCGTCGGTAGGAGCGGCGCCCAGCGACATGTTGACGATGTCGGCGCCCTGCTCGGCGGCCCACTCCATGCCCTCGACCGACGCTGCCAGGTCGCCGCGGCCGTCGTCGCCGAGCACCTTGCCGATCAGCAGCCGGGCGTCCGGGGCTACGCCCTGCCGGATGCCGGGCGCCGCGGCGCCGGTGCCCGCGATGGTGCCCGCCACGTGCGTGCCGTGGCCGACCACGTCGGTCATCGAGGCCGAACTGCTGAAGTTGGCCTGCGCGTCGACCTTGCCCGTGAGGTCGGGGTGCCCGGCGTCGATACCGGTGTCCAGCACGGCGACCTTGACGCCTGCCCCCGTGACGCCGGCCTCCCAGGCGGCGGGGGCGCCGACCTGCGTGAGGTTGGTGTCCCAGGCCGCGGCCTCCACCTTCCCGTTGAGCCAGATACGGCTCACCCCGGCGAGATCGTCGGCGTCCGCGTCGAGCTGGCGCCGCGGCGCCACCGAGCCCCGCTCCTTCGCCGCCCGCACATCCTTCGCCGGAACGGCGGTGGTGTCCGCCGCGGCCAGGTGCTCGCCGAAGTCCGCGGTGGCGTCCTTGTCGAGCTTGACGGCGCGGGCCCCGAGCACGTCCAGCGCACGGCCCTGGCGCACACCGTCGACCCCCGACACCGCGCCGCCGTCCGCCCGCTGCACGATCAGCGGCAGGGCAGTGGTGTGGGCGTCGTCGAGCCCGTCGGCCAGCAGCCGCGTGACGTTGAAGAGTTCGCGGTCGAGCACGGCTGCGGCGCCGGTGAGGTCGGCCACGTCGGACGGCAGGATGTACGTGTCCTCGCCGACCGTGGTGACCTCGAAGGTGACACTGGTGCGGTCGGCTCCGGGCACCGGGGACACGGAGTAGGCGGGTTCGCCGTCCGCGCCGGTGGTGACGGTGACCCGGTCGCCGGTGATCAGCGTCACCGTGGTCGCGCCGGGTTCGGCGGAACCCGGGCTGTCCGGTGCGGTCGCGGGTGCGGCGCCCGCGCCGGTCAGGCCGGTCGAGCTGACGAGCGCGACCACCGTGGCGGCGGTCAGCGCGGAACGGGCGAGTCTCACAGTTCCTCCGGGAGGGGCGGTTGTCCGACGCGTATCCGGAAGCAGGTCGAGGCGTCGCGGTGCGCCGTGTCCTCGAGCGCTGCCCCGCGGCCGGCGCACCAGCGGACGACCGCTGTTCGCACGCCCGGGTCCGAGGTCACGACCTCGATGACCCCGCCCGCGGCGACCTCCGCGGTGCGGCGGTCGAGCAGCGGCTCGACCCTCGACCAGGGCTCCCCACCCGCCTCGACCACGACGGCCGCTGCGGGAAGCTGCGCTGACATGGGGCTCCTCGGTGCCGGTTCCGGATCTCCGGTGACCGTAGGGCGTGGGTGTTACCGAGGAGTTCCCAGGCGTACGAGGTGTGAACAGCCGTCCTGCGCGGCGCGCCACCGGGCCGCCCGGCCGCCACCCGCGCGGGAGGCGTCCGGTGGGCCGCCGGTTCCCCTCAGCGCGCGCCTGCCCTCAGCAGCCGGTCCTCCGCGGCACGGTGGCCCATCGCCCGCGCCAGCCGCAGCGCCGCGGACCACTGCCGTTCGGCTGCCGCCCGGTCGCCGAGGCTGTGTAGCGCCAGTCCCAGCACCCGGCGGGCCTCCGTCTGCGCAGGCCGGTCCCGTTCCGCCCGCGCCTGAGCCACTGCCCGGCGGGCCGCCCGTTCACCACCGGCGGCGTCTGCGAGCGCCAGCAGCGCCGCCGCCTCGACGGCGTGTACGGCGGAGCTGCCCGCCGGCCCGGCGCCGGCGTGCGATGCCGCGTCCGCCGCCCCGCGCAGGCCGTCCACCCGGGCCAGCGCCTCGGCGAAACGGCCCTGAGCCAGCTCGAGTTCCGCCAGCAGCAGCTGCGCCGCCTCGATCGCCTGGGAGCTCTCACCGGCCATCCGCGCCAGTCGGTCCGCCTCCCGCAGCGCCGTGCCGGCCGGTTCGGTCCGGCCCGCGCGCAGTTCGACCTCGCCGAGGGAGAGCAGGCAGTACGGCAGGCACCACGTGGCGCCGAGCGGACGGGCCGCGTCGACTGCCGCCCGCGCCGCCTTCCGGGCCTCGTCCGGACGGCCGAGCGCCAGCTGGATCCGCGCGAGGTTGGCCCGTTCGAAAGCAAGGGCGGCGGGGTCGCCGGTGCGCTCGGCCAGCGCGATCGTCTGGTGGGCGTAGCGGGCGGCCCGGTCCACGCGCCCGGTCCGCTCGGCCAGTTCACGCAGGATGGAGCACAGCCGTGACTGCAGGGCCAGATCACCGGACGCCTCGGCGATCACCAGCGCCTCCTCGGCCGAGGCACGCGCGGCCGTGGGGCGGCCGGTGAGCAGCAGGCAGGCCGCGCGGATGTGCAGCGCCCGGCTGAGGGATGCTCGCCGCAGGTCGGACCGCGGACCGGCGGCGGCGCCGGGGGAGGCCGCCTCAGCGGCCCGGACCGCGCCGGGAGGGGCCGCCTCGACAGCCCGCGCCGCGCCGGGAGAGGCCGCCTCCGCAGCCCGGACCGGGCCGGCAGAGGCCGCCTCCGCGGCCCGGGCCGCGCAGACCAACGCCTCCTCGTAGCGGCCGACCTGGAACCAGAGGGCGGCGAGCGCGAGCTGGTGGCTGGTGAGAGCCTGCGGTCCAAGCCCGGACGGCGGTCCGCCGTCCGGCGACCCGTACTCCTCCCGCAGCAGCGCGACGCCTTCGGACGCCCGGCCGGACCGGCCCAGGGTCTCAGCCAGCAGGGCGGCCGCGCCCACCGCGCCATCCCGGTCCCCGGCCGTCCGCAGCGCCAACAGTGCGGCGCGCAGGACCTGTTCCGCCTGTTCGTGGCGAGCCTGCCGGATCAGCACCTCGGCCATCGCAAGCCGGGCCAGGGCCGCCTCGGTGCTCCCAGGGGCGTCCTCGGCGGCGGCGTCGAGCCTGGCGACGAGGTAGCCGTAGTAACGGACCGCGCTGTCATCGGCGTACAGCGATGCCGCGCGTTCGGCGGCGCGGCGCAGCCAGACGGCCGCCTCGGGGTCGTCGGCCCGGTCCAGGTGGTGGGCGAGCGCGTCCACCGCGTCCGGCCGGTGCCTGCGGACGGCTGCCGCGTAGGCGAGGTGCAGCTGCCTGCGGGTGGCCACGGTCAGCCGCTCGTACACGGCCAGGCCCACCACCGGATGGCGGAACGTCAGGCCGGGCACGCGGCGCCCGGAGTGGACGACCTCGCACTCCTCGACCACCCGGGCGGCCACCAGGTCCTCCAGAGCGGCGGCGAACCGGGGGCCGTCCACCGGCGGGTGCTGCCCGGCGGCGGCGACCTCCGCGGCCTCCGCGAGCGCCGCCTCACCGCCGGCGGCAGCCAGCACCCCCAGGGTCTGCCGGACGTGTGGGGCAAGCCGGGCCGCCCGCAGTGCCACCACCTCGCGTACCGACTCGGGAATGCCGCCGCCGAGACCGGGCAGCGGCTCGGCGTGCGGCCCCCGTCGGCTCGGGGCCTCGCCGACGGCGCGCACCAGTTCGGCGGCGAACAGCGGATTGCCGCGGGAGAGCCGATAGACGGTGTCCAGTACGTCGGCCTCCAGCGCCCCCGCGCCGTCGCCCCGCATGCCGTCACCGCCGGCGACGTCCGCCGCGAGCCGGTCGCAGTCCGACCGGGAGAGCCGCATCAGCTCGACACGGTGTGCCAGGCCCTGGCGGGCGGCAGCGGCCAGTACTGTCCGGCGCTCGTCGCCCTCCGGCAGGTCCTCCTCCCGCAACGTGGCGAGAAACCGCACAGGGCGGCCGTCGACCGTACGCACCAGATGGTGGAGCAGGCGCAGACTCCCCAGGTCGGCGGCGTGCAGATCGTCCAGCACCACCAGCAGCGGCCATTGCGTCGAAAGGCCGGCCAGCAGCGACCCCACCGCCCGGTACAGCCGGGCGCGCTCCTCCTCGGCGGTACGGACCTGGGGCGGCCCCGGGGCTGCGAGTTGGGGCAGCAGGGCGCCGAGGTCGGGATGGGCGGCGGCCGCCGCCTCCCGTTCGGCGGCGGGCCGGTCGGCGAACCAGCCGGCCAGCGCGTCGGCGAACGGTCCGTACGGCAGCGGGCCCTCGGCCTCGTGGGCCGCGCCCCAGAGCACGGCGGTCCCGGTAGCGGCGGCGGTCCGCGCGGCCTCCGTGACGAGTCGGGTCTTGCCGACGCCGCTCTCCCCGCTCACCACGGTCAGCGGTATCGCAGAGGCCTGGGACCGGGACTCCTGCGCGCGCCGTGTCCCGGACGACGGCAGCCCGGCGAGCAGCGCGGCCAGTGTGCTGTCACGGCCGCGCAACGGGGTGCCCGCGGAGCGCCGTACCGCGGCCGGCGGCACCGGCGGCGGGGTCGGCGCGGGGCGCCTGCGTACGGCCCGGCTGTACAGCTCCCGGGTCTGCGCCTCCGGTTCCGCACCGAGCTCCTCGTGCAACGCCCTTGTCAGCCGCCGGTAGTGGTCGGCTGCCTCGGCTCGCTCGCCGGCAGCCAGGCAGGCGGCGATCAGCGCCCGGTACAGCGGCTCGTCGGTCGGGGCGTCGGCGACCGCCCGCTCCAGCACCGTGACGGCGGCCCGGGGAAGGCCCGCAGCGGTTCTGGCCTCGGCGAGCGCCACGGCGACCCGCCGGCGCAGCGCGTCCAGCTCCCGGCGGCGGGCGGCGGCCCAGTCGGCGTACCGGTCCTCCGGCAGCAACTCCTCGTCGAGTGCCGCCCAGACAGCCGTCAGAGCCGGCTCGTCGCCTGCGTCCAGCGCGACGACCGCGGCCTGTTCGGCCACCGCCACGTCGACCTGCACCGCGCCCGGCACGAGGCACAGCAGGTCGCCGTCAGTGGCCAGGTAGGCGGAGGCGGCGCGCGAGGCCAGTTCCGGCTCCAGGGTGTGGCGGGCGGTGTGCAGGCAGACCCGCAGGCTGCGCCGGGCGGCCCCGGTGTCGGCACCGGGCCAGCACCACTCGGTGACCTGGTCGCGGTGGAGCCGCTGCCCGGGCGCCAGGGCGAGCAGCTTGACCACCGTACGGGCGCTGGGGCGGCGCCAACGCTCCGCGACCGGCCCGAATCCCTGCCGCTCCGCCCGGAACCCGCCGAGCAGGCGCAGCGTGAGCAGCGGCGCGTCGCGCCGCACACCGCCGTCCCGCTGATCACTGCTCATGGCGAGGGGCACTCTACTGCGCCTTCCCTTGCAGAAACCCGGGCCTGTACCGCAGCCCCTGGCAGGCAACCTGGGAGCGGGCGCCGCCGGAGCGGACAGCCCCGGAAGCGGGCGTCGCCGGGGGCGGGCGCCCCCGGCTTGCCCGCCGCCCCGGCGTTGGTGCCGCCCCCTGTGTCAGGCGCCCTCGGCGCCCCGGCGGAGCTTCCGCAGCTCGGTCTTGAGGATCTTCCCGGCCGCGGAGGTCGGCAGGCTGTCGAGGAAGTGCAGCTCGCGGACCTTCTGATACGGCGCGACCCGCTCCGCCACGTACGCCATCAGCTCCTCGGCGGACGTCCCGGAGCCGCCAGGTGTGCGCACCACGTAGGCGACCGGGATCTCGCCGGCGTCACTGCGCGCGGCGCCCACCACCGCCACCTGTGCGACCGCCGGGTGCGCGCTGAGGAGCTCCTCGAGCTGGGTCGGGTAGACGTTGTAGCCCTTGTAGATGAGCATGTCCTTGGCCCGCCCCACGATGCGCAGCAGCCCGTGCTCGTCGAAGCAGCCGAGGTCGCCGGTGCGCAGCCAGCCGTCACGGAACTGCTCGGCGGTGAGTTCCGGCGCGCCGTGGTAGCCGTCGGCGATCTGCGGGCCGCGGGCCCAGATCTCGCCGACCTCCCCGGTCGGCAGTGCGCCGTCCGTACCGAGGAGGCCGCGGATCTCGATCTCGGTGTCGAAGACGGGGGCCCCGACCGTGCCCAGCGGTACGGACGGATCGCGCTCAAGGGTCCCCGTGGACAGTCCGATGGTGGCCTCCGTCAGGCCGTAGCCCTCCGCCACCCAGGCGTTGGGGAAGAGCTTCTGCATCCCTGCCAGCGTGGTGGTGTCGATCGGGGCCGCCCCGCTGACCACCGAACGCACTGAGGGGAATCCCCCCTCCTTGTCCCGCGGGACGGCCATCAGTGCGTGGAACAGCGCCGGGGAGCCGACCATGGTGCTGGCCTGGTGGCGGTCGACGAGTTCGAGGAACAGCGTGGGCTCGAAGCGCCCCATGACCACCGTGGTGCAGGCGTTGAGGACGTTTCCGACCTGACTGACCAGTCCCAGCGCGTGGAACATCGGGGCGACGGCCACGAAGGTGTCCCTACCGACCCGGATGGTGTTGTCGGTCTGGGCCTCGGGCACCGGGTCCAGCACCACGCCGCCGTGGGCGTCGAGGGCGGGAAGGGATCCGGAGCGCCAGCAGTTCATCTGGATCACGTTGGCCACGACGTTGCGGTGCAGCACCCGCACGGCCTTGGAGCGGCCGGTGGTGCCTCCGGTAAACGACAGGTGGACCACCGCGTCGGTGGCGACCCGGGTGGCCGGGGCGGCCTCGGCGAGCAGCAGGTCGGCCAGCGGTACCGCGTCGGCCGGCGGCTGTGCGTCCTGCGGCGCGGGGGCGGCCGGAGTCGGCGGCACGGTCACCACCAGCTTCAGCGCATCGGTGCCGGCCTGGCCGAGCGCCGGCGCGGTGGCGGGATGGGTGAACGCGGCCACGACGCCGGCGTCGGCCATCTGCTGGGCCAGCAGCGCCGGCGGCAGGGTCGGGTTCAGGGGGGCGACGGTGCAGCCCGCCAGGACGACGCCGAAGTAGGAGACCGTGTACCACAGCGAGTTCGGCTGGTGCAGCGCGACCGCGTCC
Organism: Streptomyces sp. NPDC051940; assembly: GCF_040680895.1. Lineage (NCBI taxonomy): Bacteria > Bacillati > Actinomycetota > Actinomycetes > Kitasatosporales > Streptomycetaceae > Streptomyces > Streptomyces sp. NPDC051940. The sequence continues at coordinate 26,493 of NZ_JBFAXR010000028.1, forward strand.
CCCGCCGCGAGCCCCCGCTCCCGGAGCCCCTGCGCGACACGCAGCGCACGGTCGTACAGCTCGGCGTAGGTCAGGGACAGCTCGCCGTCACGCAGCGCGACCCGCTCCGGATAGCGGCGCGCCGTGCCGGCGAGGATGTCCCCGACCAGGGCGTCGGGGTAGTCGAGTCCGGCGGGCATACCGACAGGGTGGATGGGGCTCATTCGGACATCCTCTGGAACTAGGGGGTCGTCACGCACCGAAGCGGGCCCGTCCGGCGTGGGGCGTGACCGGCTCACCCGCGAGCAGGTCCAGGGCACCGCACCGAGCCCTTATTGAACGATCGATAATCTAGGAACATCACGCCGGCTTGTCCAGACCGTTTCCACCCAGTGAACGGGATGCGACACCTCTGTTCCCGGCCGGCCCGCCTCAACGGGGCGCGCGCATCCGGAAGTCGTAGTGCGCCGGCAGCGGCACGCCGGGAAACGCCCGCGCCCACACCTGGTCGAATCCGGTGTCCCCCTCCCTGAGGTCGGGGATCTCGAACGGCGCCGACAGCAGTTCCCGGGCCTGGTCCGGTCGGCCGTCGTCCAGCGCCGCCCGGATCCGCAGCATCCGCAGGCGGCCGCGGTCCGCACCCGGGACGTGCGCCAGCAACCGCAGGCACTCCGCCGCCCGGCCCACCGCGAGCAGCAGCTCTCCGGCCTCGACCAGAAGCCGGTGCCCGTCGGGCGCCATCCGGCACGCCTCCAGCAGATGGCCGGCGGCCTCGTCCGGTGCGCCCTGCACTCGCCGTACATGGGCCAGCCCGCGCAGCGCCCACGGCGTCGGCGCTGCCGCGATCGAACGTTCGTACAGCTCTCGTGCCCGGTCGAGATCCTCACGGGCGTGCGCCATCACGGCCAGGTGCAGGGACCGGCCGCCCTGCTCGGGCGCGTGCTCGAGGCGGGCCTCCCAGTCGGCTCCGGCGATCCAGGACACCGGCGCGTGCGCGGAGACCGGCGCGTGCGCGGACGCCGGCAGTGCGCCGGTGCTGAGCAGCGCCAGCCACGGCCGCTGCTCGTCGCCAAGGGTTTCAGCCGGGAACGGGACAGCGGGGTCGTCCGGCCAGGGCTCCGCGGCACAGGCGCGGCGCGCGGCCTCCAGCGCCCCCCACCCGCTGCCGTACCGCAGCAGCTCCTCGGGGGGCGCCACTGTCCAGGTGTCCGCCCGCCGGCGGGCGTCGCCCAGCTCCCGCGCCGGCACCAGGCCGTCGACGGCCTCGGCCCCGGCGGCCACCGCGACGCCCCAGTCGGCCCCGAACGCCTCCGCGCCGGCGCGGACCGCGCCGTACGCCTCGGTCCAGGTCCACTCGGCGCCCGCGGGCATCGGCAGGTGCTCGTACTGGGTGCGGGTCATGCCCGCCTGGATCTCGATGTACGGCCGCGCGGCGCCGCCGTCCGCCGGAGCGCCCAGCCAGTCGTTCCACCGCTGCCCGCCCGGAGAGGTCCCCCAGCAGAACAGCTTGCGTCCGCGCAGCCGCCGGGTGGAGACCAGCGCCACTCCGTGGCCGCCCTCGGGGTCGACCGCCGCGATCCAGGGGCGGTCGAGCTCCGGCATGTCGAAGAACCAGTCGCCGGCGTACGGCGTACGCCCGGGCCGCGTCCAGTCACCGGCCGCCGCCGCGGGGGCGGGGACCCGTTCGATCTCCCCGGCGTACGAGGTGTGGAACGCCGAGTCGGCGGGCGCCAGCACCCGGGTGCCGGGTGACTGGGGTGCGGCGGCGTTGGTCCACCAGTACAGCGGGACGGTGGCGGAGCCGGGGTTGGTGACGCGGCCGTGCACGTACAGCACCCGTGAGCCGGTGGGGAGTTCGGCGTCGAGCTGGTACACGAGTCCGCGGATCCGCTCGTACTCCCACATCCGCAGTCCCGGTGTGCCGTCGGCGGTGCGCACCCGGGCGGCGAACAGCGGGTCGCAGGTCTGCGGCGAGTGGCCGCGGGTGCCGATGTTCCACTCGACCCCGCCGCTCACCCAGGCGCCGCGCAGCGCCAGGTTCGCGGGACGCACGGCGGGGTTGCGGTGCAGCAGCTCACGGCCGGAGTCCTTGTCGTACAGCGACCACAGGCGGCCGCCGAGACCGGTGAGGAAGGTGGCACGCAGGTGCTCGTTCTCCAGCACCACGGCGGGCAGTCGGGCGTCACGCAGCTCGCGGCCGTAGCCGTTCTGTGTCCGGTACGGGAAGGCGTTCGGCACGCCCCCGTACGCCGCGGCCTCGGCGATCTCCGGTGGCAGGTCGTCCGTCCGCAGGGTGTACGGCGGGCCCAGCAGCCCCGCGACGGGCGGCAGCGGGTCGAGGTCGCCGAGCGGGGCGGCGGGGATGTCGAGGACGGTGTGGGTCAGGGTGGTCAACGTGCGGTCTCCACAGAGGCGTCGGCCGTGCCCAGGCCGCGCGGCAGCGGGCAGGTGGTGCGGACGGTACGGGTGGTCGGGGAGGACGGGTCGTAGCTCACGGCCGCTTCCAGGGCGCCGTCGTCCGGGGCGGGCCCCGTGAGGGACCAGGTGAAGGTGAGCCGGCCGCCGGGCGGCAGCTCCACCGGCCGGTACGGCGCCAGGCCGGCGCCGCGCAGCGGCCAGGGGGCGGTGAGGCGGGCGCGGTCGACGAGGCGGGTCGTGGCGGAGCGGTTGACCACGAGAAGCTCGACCCTGGCCGCTCCGGGCGTGTCCGGACCGGCCGCGAGGTCGAGGCGCAGGTCGTGCGGGGTGACAGCGGGTTCAAGCACCTCAGCGATCTCGCGGGCCACGGTGAGCGTGTCGCCTTCCGGTGCCGGGTCGTACGGCCGGGTGCAGGCGTCACGGGACCACTGCTCCTCGACCGCGTACCAGTCGATGTCCCGCGGCGGCCGGCCCTCGGCCAGGCCCTCGCGGACGGCGGCGAAGTAACGCCGCCAGCGCATTCCGTAGAAGTCGGCGACCAGCCCGGCGGAGTGCCGGGCCGCGTAGTCGTGCAGGACGCGGGCCGTCTCGCGGGTGTCGCCCCAGGTGGTGAGGAGGCTCAGCGCGTCGTACAGCAGGGGTTCGGCAGGCGTGCCGGCGTCCGGGGCGGCCCAGCGGCGTGCCCGGGCCAGCCAGCCGCCGAGGCGGAACTCGGCGCGGGTGGCCAGGATCCGGTCGCAGGCGTCGAGCAGGTCGAGGAAGGCGGTGGACTGTACGTCGAACTCCTCGACGTCGCCTGCCTCGGCGGCGGCGCGCACGGCGGGCAGCCGGTCGCGGCTGTGGTTGGACAGCACCTGGACGGTGACGTCCACCAGGTCGTGCAGATAGGCGTCGCTGCCGGCGAGGGACGCCGCCAGCAGCTCCCGCCACGCCGCCTCGAAGTCCTCGGCGTCGTACGGCAGGATCCGGGGCCGCCAGGGCAGCGCCCGCTCGGCCGCGAGGTCGGGGCGCGCGTTGAACAGCGAGTCAGGGCCGGCGTTGGAACCGTCGACGTCGTCGCCGATGCCCAGCCCGTAGGCGGTGCGCATCAGCCCGCGCCAGGCGCGCTCCGCGTGCGGATCGCGCACGCCGTAGCGGCGGGCCGCGTAGTCGGCGGCCCAGGCGTCCAGGTCGGGCGGGGTGTCGCGCCACACCATGTCGGCGACGAGCTCGTCGACGACGGGGTTGCTCTCCAGCGACTCCGGCACGTGTGCGAGGCCCGTCAGCCGGCCGCGCAGCACCGTACCGGCGGCGAGCAGCCGGGGCGGACCGGAGGCGATCTCGGGGAGCTTGCCGAAGACGTAGCCCCTGCCGCCCCAGTTGGAGATCGTGCCGAACGCCCAGGGGGCGCCCCAGAACGCCTCCTTGCGCGCCCAGCGCGGCGTGTCGTCGGCGTTGAGGTCCACGATCAGGAGCCGGTCCGCGTCTAGCCGGGAGAGCAGTTCCTTCGACGGGTTGTCGCCCCAGCCCTGGACGACCCACAGGCCGTCCGGGCACGCGTCGAGCATGCCGCGCTGGATGCGCTCCCCGGCCGCGGCGATGTCGACACCGCCCGCGGTGCCGCCCTCGTGCAGGATGTCGGCCGACCAGGCACGACCCTCGCCGAAGTGCCGCCGCTGGGCCTCGTACCACGACCGCGCGAGCCGCGGGAAGGCGGCGGAGGCCGCGGGGTCGAGCCACAGCGGCCGGTCGAAGCCCTGCCAGTCGCTCTGGGGTACGGGAACGCAGTCCGCCGCGCGCGCGGCGAGGTCAGCGGGCACGTAACCGGCGAAGCCCGGCATGACCGGGGTGATGCCGAGCCGGCGCATGCGCTGGACGATCCGGTTCCCGAGCGCGGCGCGGCGGGTGAGGAGGTCCTCGCTGACGCCGCCGCCGAAGCCGTACAGGTTGCCCATCCACTGCCACGGCTGGTGCGCGGGCAGGCTGATCCAGGCCAGCGCCTCGGCGCGGGTGTATCCGTGCGCGGTGAGGAAGTCGGCGAGGACGGCCTCCTGGCCGACGGGGGCGAAGACGTGGGTGTAGCCGGTGAGGGCGAGCAGGTCCAGTTCCCGTTCCCACTCCTCCCAGGTCCAGTACGGGGCGGAGTAGCCGGTGACGCAGGGGTTGTGGGCGTAGCGGACGATCAGCGGGGAGCCGCGGCGGTACGGGGCCGGGGTGGGCGGCAGGTCGGCCGGGAGCCGGTCGCCGTGCCGGCCCAGGTGGCCCCCGCCGTGGTGCGTCACGTGGTGACGGACGCCGGCGAGCAGGTCGGGAACGGTCGCGGCGGTCACCGTGACCGTGCGGTTGTCGCGGAGGTCCGGGGCCACCTCGAAGCCGGGCGGCGCCTCGGACACCAGGGCCAGGCCGAAGCGGGCGGCGAGCGCCGGGCCGAGACGGCGGGTGAGGACTGCGTGGGCGGTGTTGAGGGCTGCGGCAGGCATGCGTGGAGTTCTCCATGCGTGTGGTGCGCGCCGGGCCGGGCGGCGCGCACCACGGGGCGTGCGGGTGGGCACTGACCGGTGCGCTAGAAGCAGGAGACGCCGGTCAGCGGTGCGCTGTTGAAGGCGTACACGTCGCGGACCGACCACTTCTTGGCGGCGTTGATGCCGGTCTGGCGGATCATCAGGTAGCGCCCCTGCGTGCCCTGCGGCAGGCAGGCGTCGATGGTCGGGGAGCCGGCGCCGGAGGCGAGCGGGGTGCCCCAGGACGGTGAGGACGCGTCGGACCAGCCGGCCGGATCGTCCGTCGCGTACACCTCGTACGAGGTCGCCGGTGCGCCCGTGGCGTCGCTCGACCCGGTGCCGCCGGTGGTCACCGCCTGCGGGGCGACGACGCGCAGCTGTCCGAGGTCCTGCACCTTCCCGGTGTCGACCATGAACCACTCGTCGCCGCTCTGGCTGTCGGCGCTGCGCCAGTAGTGGCTGGCACCGACCCCGTGCACCTTGACGGTCCTGGCCGCGTACTGCGTGCCGTCCGTGGAGGAGGCGCGGGTCAGCCACGGGCCGCGGTCGACCTGTGTCCACTGCGGCATCGCGGCCCGGGCGGTGTCGTCGGCGCTCGTCTGGTAGTAGTGCACCCAGTCCACGTCCATCGTTGCCTTGCCGCCGGGCGCGGTGTGGCCGGCGGCCGACAGCATCAGGTACATCGGGGTGTTCGAGACGGGGTCCGTGGCGGTGCCGTTGAGCGTTCCGGCGAGCTGTCCGTCGAAGTAGAGCTCGTATCCGCCGGGCTTCCACATCAGGCCGTAGGTGTGCCACTCGCCCGCCTTGGCCGTCTGCGCGTACGAGAAGTAGCCGAGCCTCGACTCGGCGCGGACCTCGCCGTCCGTACGGTGGACGACGAAGTCGGAGTAGCCGGGGTACGCCTCCAGCACGTCGACCTCCTGGGCGCCGCCCGGGGCGAGCGCCGCCTTCGGCAGGTCGGGGTCGTGGTAGCGGCGGTTGTCGGCGTCGCCGACGCCGTCCAGCCACATCGCCGGGCCGTAGCCGGAGGCGATGGCGCTGTAGCGGATGCGCGCCTCCAGGTAGCCGTAGGTGAAGGTGCGGTGCCCGGCGGTGGAGGCGGAGCCGCTCCTGAAGGAGACGGTGCGGCCGTCGACTGTGCCGGACGCCGCTGTGGTGTCGATGTGTAGCGTGCCGCCGCCGACCGACACCTGGTCGGCGAAGTAGCCGAAGTTGTCGTTGGGGTGGATGAAGTCCCCGGCCTTCGACCGGAAGACGGGGCTCCACTGGGTGCCGTCCAGGGCGGTGGAGTCGAACTCGTCGGCCCAGACCTGCTGGTAGCCGCCCTGGGCGAGGACGTCGTCGACGGGCCGCTCTGCAAAGTCGCCGACGGCCGAGGTGCCCGTGGCGGGCGCGCTCCCGGCGATGGCGGACCCGGCGGCCGAGACGGCGCCGGCGAAGGCCAGCGACAGGGCGAGCGCCCCGGTCACGACGCGGCGGCGGGCGCGGTCCACGGTGCGGGGGTGGTTCTCGGGCATGCCTGTACTACCTCTCCTGGGATCGGGTGGATCAGAAGCGGTGCGGTGTGGCGGTCACTTGCCGATGCCTGCGGTCATGCCCTCGACGATGTGGCGGCTGAGCCACGCGTAGAGCGCCAGCATGGGGAAGACGACGATGACGATGCCGGCGAACAGTCCGGCCCAGTCGGCCGTGTACTGCATGGAGCCGTAGAAGTTGAGCAGCGAGGCGCCCAGCGTGCGCCGGTCGCTGTCCTGGATGAGGAGCAGCACGAGGAGCGTCTCGTTCCACAGCCCGATGAGGTTGATGACCAGGACCGTGCGCAGCCCGGACATCGACACCGGCAGCATGACCCGGCGGAACGCGGTGAATCCGGTGGCGCCGTCCAGCGCCGCCGCCTCCTCCAGCTCGGCGGGCAGCCCGCGGAAGTAGCCCGTGAGGACGAAGACCGTGAAGGGCAGCGACATAACGACGTACGCGAGAGTCAGCGAGACGCGCGGGTCCCACCAGCCCGTCACCCAGTCGACCATCAGCCGGGTGAGTTCGACGTTGCCGAAGTAGTACGGCACGAGCAGCGCCTGGTGGGGGATGCTCATCCCGAGCGCGAACAGGAAGGTCACGGAAGCGGACAGCCGGCGCCGCGACCGGGACAGCGCGTACGCGGCCGGTGCGGCGACGACGACGCCGAGCACGGCCGCGACGACGGCGACCAGCGCGGTGTTGAGGAACGCCTGTCCGAAGCCGGCGGTGGACCAGGCGCGGGAGAAGTTGTCCCACTGCGAGTCGAGCGGCACGGAGAACGGGTGGGCGAAGATGTCCTTGGAGGTCTTCAGGGAGGTCGCCGCGATCCACACCACGAGGGCGATGTTCAGCGCACCCCACAGCCACAGCCCGCCGGTCACGGCACCGGGCAGCAGCCGGTCGCCGACGAGGAAGGCCAGCCGGCGGTCCCGGGCGGTGGTCCCCGGTTCGGTGGCGGTGCTCATCGTTCCTCCTGTCGTCCGGGGAAGCGGTGCATCACGATCAGCAGCACGCCCGCCACCACGACCAGGAAGACGGCCATGGCGGACCCGTAGCCGAGGTCCGGCACGCTGCCCTCGCCGGAGACGGTGAGGAACTGCTGCACCGACAGCGTCCGCGCCTCGATGGGCGGGTTGCCGGTGGTGCCGGTGAAGGCGTACACGAGATCGAAGACCTTCAGCAGGTTCACCAGGCACAGCACCGCCGCGACGGACGCCATCTCCCGGCAGCCGGGCCAGGTCACGTGCAGGAACTGCTCCCAGCGGGTGGTGCCGTCGATCTGCGCCTGCTCGTACAGTTCCTGCGGCACGGCGTCGACGGCGGACATCAGCAGCGCCACGTAGAACCCGCCGCTCGCCCAGGCGAGGGTGGCGACGATGCACCACATCACCATGTCGGGCGCCAGCCAGGTCTGTTCGAGTGCCTGCAACCCGATCGTGCCGAGGCCTTGGTTGAGCAGACCGCGCGGGTCGAGGATGAAGCCGACGGCCGTACCCACGGCGATCGGTGAGACGATGACCGGGAAGAAGACCACGGCGCGCAGGAAGCGGCGGCCGCGGGTGCGGCGCAGCACGACCATGGACAGCGCGGTGACCGCGCCGACCAGGACCGCGCCGAGCCCCAGCAGCACCAGGGTGTTGCGGAAGGAGCGCAGGAAGACCGGGTCGCCGAACAGGCGCACGTAGTTGTCCAGTCCGCGCCACTGTGCGCTCGTGCCGGGGCCGGACCAACGGGTGAGGCTGACCGCCACGCTGAACAGCGCGGGGACGATGAACAGCAGCACGTACAGCCCCAGCGCGGGGCCGAGGAACGGCCAGAACAGGCGGGCTCTGGCCTGGTCCAGCGGTCCACCGGGTGCACGGCTGCGGGTCTTCGGCGCGACGGCCGCCGGAGGCCGGGCCGTCGCCGGCCTCCGGAGTGGTGCGAGCTGGCTCATCAGCCGTGGTTCTTCCAGTACGCGGCGGTCTGCGCGGCGCCCTCGGCGACGAACTTACCGGCGCTGATCCGACCGGTGGCGAGCTTGGTGGCCAGCGGGCCCATCACGTCGACATACCAGGTCCCGGCGGCGGCAGGGGCGTTGTCGAAGCTGGGGAACGGCTCGGTGGCCGTCATGATCTGCTCGCGCACGCCGGCCAGCACCTCGGGCGCCTGGACGTCGCTGCGCGCCGGGATGTTCTGCGCCTGCCCGGCGATCTGCTCCTCGTACTTCTTCTGCATGAGGAACGGGATGAGCAGGCGCGCGGCCTGCGCGTTCTTCGCCTTGGCGCTCACCGCCCAGCCCAGCGCGCCCACCTCGACGACCGGCCGGGTGCCGCCCCCGGGCAGCTGGGGGAAGGGCAGCGCGACGGGCTTGAAGCCGGACTTCTGCTGGGCGGCGGTCTCCTGCGGCAGCCAGCTGCCGTTGAGGTTGAACAGCACCTCCCCGCCGGCCCACTGGTTCTGCGCGTTGGGGTACTTGGAGCCCGCGTAGCCCCGCTGGAAGTACTCGCCGCGCGCCAGCGTCTCCACGGCCTCCGCGGCCTGCCGGACGGCCGGGTCGCGCCAGGCGGCGGCTGTCTTGTCGGTACCCAGCGCGGCGAGGGCGCCGGCGCCCTTCAGCCGCAGGAGCGGCCAGTAGAACCAGCGGATGTTGAGGTTGTCGACGGTGCCGTCCTGGGCGATCGGTACCAGCTTGTCGTGCGCGGCGGCGTCGAGCGCCTTCAGGAAGGCGTTCCAGTCCTTCGGCGGGTTCTTCGCCAGATCCGCGTGGGCGGCACCGTCGAACCACAGGGTGGTGGAGAGGAAAGTGTGGGGGACGAAGCCGAGTTGGCCGTCGGCGGTGCGGCAGACCTTCAGGGCGCCCTCGGGCAGCACCTCGCCCAGGGTCTTCGCCTCACCGGTGACCTTGGTGGTGAGCAGGTCCGAGAGATCGGTGGTGAACCCCGAGACGTGGTAGCCGCCCAGCTTGTCGGCGGTGCAGTCGAAGAGGTCGGGGCCGGTGCCGCCGGGGACGGCGGTGGGCAGGCTGGTGGCCAGGTTGGGGCCGAGCCAGTTGATGTCGACCTCGATGCCGGTCGCCTTGGTGAACTCCTGGCAGGCGGCGTCAAGGATCTTCTGCTGCGGGGTGCCCTGGGCCCAGGCGGACCAGTAGACGACGGGGCCGGACGGCTTGTCCGCGCCGGAGTCGCCGTCGCCGTCGACTTTCTGACCGCAGGCCGCGAGGCCGAGGGCGGCGGCGCCCGCGACGGAGGAGGAGAGGATCGCGCGGCGTGATATTCCGGGCATGAGTGGGCCTTTCCAGGAGGTCGGCGAGAAGCAGGCAGGGAGGTGCGGAGCGGGCGGGTACGCGACAGGCGGCCCTGGACCAGGGCATGACGGTCCGCCCGCAGGGGGTTGGGGGTGATGGGTGGGGTGGGTGGTGGGGTGGGCCGGGCTCCGCTCAGGCGGTTCCGCGGCGGATCAGGGACCAGTGCTGGCGGAGCCGCTCCCCCGGCAGCTCCGGTCCTTCGGTGATGCGCCGGAACAACCGCTCGGCGACCGCGGTGAAGTCCGGTTCCGCGGGACCGACCGTGGTCAGCCCCGGTTCGATGAGGCGGCCCTCTGCGGCGTTGCCGACACCGATCACGGCCAGGTCGTCCGGCACGGACAACCCGGTGTGCCGCGCGGCCCAGATCACGCTGATGGCCGCCTGGTCCGAGGTCGCGAAGACAGCGGTGGGCCGCGACGGCCCGGTCAGCAGGTCGACTGCCTCCGTGTAGGCGCGCTCGCGGGATCCGAAGCCGTCGCGGACGAGGCTGTCGTCGTGCGGCAGCCCGGCGTCCCGTAGCACGTCGCTCCAGGCCGCGAAGCGGGCGGCCGCGTACAGCGGCGGCTCCTCCGGGCGCTGGCGCAGGCAGCCGATCCGCCGGTGCCCCGCGGCGACCAGCAGTTCGACGGCTTCGCGGCAGGAGGCGTACTCGTTGGTCGCCAGCACATCGAAACCGTCCGGCTCCAGTTCGTCGTTGAGTACGAGCATCGCCAGGCCGCCGCGCAGCGCCGTACGCAGGTCCTCGAAGTCCGGCTGCTGCTGGCCGACGGCGTCGACGATCACGCCGTCAGCGCCGCGGCGCAGCACATGCCGGCGCCAGTCGCCGCCGACGAACATCAGCGTCGAGTACCCCCTGGGCTCCCCGAACCGGGAGACGTCGGTGGCGAGTTGCTGCGCCCACGGCGAGTCGGGCCAGCGCATGACCAGGCACAGCTGCTCCGTCTTGCCCCTGCGCAGCCCGCGCGCGGCCTGGTCGGCCACGTATCCCAGGTCGGCCGCCGCGGCGAGTACCCGGCGCCGGGTCTCCTCCGCGACGCGGACGGTGCCGCCGCTGGGGTTGTTGAGGACGACGGACACCGTGGCCACGGAGACCTCCGCGCGCTGCGCGACGTCCCTGACGGTGGGCCTGGAGCGTTTCGCCATGCCGCATCCCCTAAACGTTTAATCATCTGATGGCGAGAGTTCTACCAGCCACCTCCCGCCGGGGGCAACCCTGTGCGACGCAGATGATTAAACGTTCTTGCTGGAGCGCCCCTCCGAGCTCCGGCGGCATCGCGCGCCGCGGACGACACAGACAGGCCGACCGGTGGATACCGCCCACCAAAGGCCATAACCCTCCGAACCGTTACGTCCTTGTCGCGTACACCGAGTGCCTCGTGTCGCACTCGGTCGCCTGTCTTAAAGAGGACACCGGACACCCTTGCGACCCGACCGCCCCACGGCCAACTCTGGCGCCGTAGGCCCGAACACACCCCTTCACCCAGTACGGAGACCCCATGTGGATCAGAAGGAGACCGGCCGCGGCGCTGGCCGCGGCCATCGCGGTCGCGGCGCTGGCGGGTACGACGGCACCCGCCAGCGGTGCGGCCGGGCGATCCCCGGCCACCGTCCAGGCGCTCAGTCGGCCCCCGGCGGGGGCCGCGCAGCACTCCGTCACCCTGGTGACGGGTGACACCGTCCTGGTGGGCGAGGGTGCGAACCCCACGGTGAGCTTCCTCGCGGAGCCCGGTAACCCCGGCAAGACCGCCGAAGTGCTCCGCCACGGCAAGGACATCACCGTCATACCCGATGGTGTGCGGCCCCTGCTGGACGCCGGCGTCCTCGACGAGCAGTTCTTCGATGTCGACGGGTTGATCGCCCAGGGGTACGCCGACGGCGCCGACCTGCCCGTGATCGCACGCGACGCCCAGGGAGCACCGGCCCTGCCGAGCGAGTCGCGTGGGCTGCGCAAGCTGCGGAGCGCGCGGTCGCTGGCGGCCAAGGTGCCGGCCACCAAGGCCGGGGCGTTCTGGAAGGAGCTGCGCGACAGCAGGCGGGGTGCGGGAAAGACGACGCTGAGCGGCGGTGTCGACAAGCTGTGGCTCGACGCGCTGATCACCCCGGCCCTCGACCGCAGCGTGCCGCAGATCGGCGCCCCCGAGGCCTGGCAGGCCGGATACGACGGCAAGGGCGTCAAGGTCGCCATCCTCGACACCGGGGTCGACGCCACCCACCCCGATCTGCAGGGCCGCATCAGCGAACTGCGCAACTTCAGCGACTCCCCCGACACCGTCGACCGGCACGGCCACGGCACCCACGTCGCCTCCACCATCGCGGGCAGCGGCGCGGCGTCCGACGGCCGCAACAAAGGGGTCGCACCGCAGGCGGACCTGCTGATCGGCAAGGTCCTCGGCGACTCGGGCTCCGCCCCCACCTCCGTCGTGATGACCGGGATGGACTGGGCCGCGCACAGCGGCGCGGACGTCGTCAACATGAGCCTCGGCGCCAGCAACAAGACGGACGGTACGGACCCGATCAGCGTCCTGGTCAACCAGCTCACCGCGGACACGGGCACCCTGTTCGTGATAGCCGCCGGCAACGCCGGGCCCAAGGCCACCACGCTGGGCACGCCGGGCGTGGCGGACGCGGCGCTGACCGTCGGTGCCGTCGACCGCCAGGACGCCACCGCGTCCTTCTCCAGCCGCGGCCCCCGCTTCCGCGACCTCGCGGTCAAGCCGGACATCGCCGGCCCCGGCGTCGGCATCGTCGCCGCCCGCGCCGCGGGCACCTCGATGGGCAGCCCGGTGAACGCGAACTACACCGCGGCCAGCGGCACGTCCATGGCCACCCCGCACCTCGCCGGCGCCGCGGCCATCCTCGTGCAGAAGCACCCCGGCTGGAGCCCCGCGGACATCAAGGGCGTCCTGATGTCGTCGGCGAAGACCGTCACGGGCGGCGCCTTCGAGGTGGGTTCCGGCCGGGTCGACGTCCCGGCCGCCCTCGGCGAGTCGGTGTGGGCCGGCAACGCCTCGATCGGCGTGTTCACGTCCAAGCAGACCTCGGCACCCGTCACCCGGACCGTGACCTTCCACAACACCGCCGACCAGCAGGTCACCCTGGCGGTCAGCGGCAAGCTGCGCAACGACAGCACCGGCCAGGAGGTCACCGGAGCGCTCACACTCGGCGCGGACCAGATCACCGTCCCCGCGGGCGGCACCGCTGACGTCGCGGTCACCGTCGCGCCCGACGCGGCGCCGCAGCCCGGCAGTTACACCGGCTTCGTCACCGCGACCGGCGCCGGTGTCACGGCGCACGCCGTGCTGGGCATGGTGCGGGACACTCCGGACATCAAGGTGAAGCTCAAGATCGCCACCCCGGAGGGCGTCAAGCTCAGCCCGTCCCTCACGCCCTCGCTGTACAACCTGCGCACCGACTTCGTCCCCCCGGTGTCCTTCCCCGCGTTCAACGCCGACGGTGAGACCACGCTGTCGGTGAAGGCCGGCCGCTACACCCTGATCGGCCACGTCCGCACCGGCCAGGGGTTCATGGCCCTCTCGGTCCCCGACATCTACGTCTCCGACCAGGACGAGGAGATCACGGTCAGTCTCGACACCGCCGACGCCGTCCCCGTGCGCAACGTCACCCCGCAGCGCACCACTCTGACCAACGCCGCGTCCACCGTCTCCAGGAGGTCCGACGAGCAGCAGGTCGGCGTGTCCTCGATACTCATCGGCAACGTCGGCCCCCTCTCCGCGCTGCCCACGCCCGCCAACGACGGCGGCAGCCTGACCTACTCGCTGCAGACCCGGCACCTCGGCCCGCTCGTCGACGCCACCGCCCAACTGCCCTCCGGCGACCTCGCGATGACCGCCGACCCGGTGGCCGGCGGCAGCCTCGCCGACCAGCGGCGGTCGGTCAAGGTGGTCGACGCGGGTCACGGCACCGCGGAGGACCTCGCGGCCCACTCCGTCACCGGCGCGCTGGCGCTGGTCCGAGCGGGTCAGGGGACGACATCGGACATGGTCGCGCGGGTCGCGGCCGCAGGACCGTACGCGATCATGATCGTGGGCAGCCCGGCGCTCACCGCAGGTGAGCAGGTCGCCGCGCCGATGCCGGTGTTCACCGTACCCTCGCAGGAGGGTGACCGGGTCGCCGCGGCAGCCGAGAACGGGACCGTGGAGGTGCGTCTGGCGTTCCGCACCACTGCCGCCTACGGCTACGGCCTGTACAACTACTCGGCCGACGGCATCCCGAAGGACGCGGTGTACGAGGCGGACCAAGACGACATGGCCGCCGTGACGACCCGCGACTACGACACCGTCCCGTCCGGGTCCGACCGCCGCACCCAGGAGCTGTGGTCGGGCATCGGCCCGAACGGCGGCGCGGGCCTGCCGAGCTGGGTCACCATGGGCGTCCAGCGCACGACGTACCTTGACACGTCGAACGGCGTGATCTGGGGCCGCTCGGTCAACCCGTACGTGAGCGGCATCTCGTACACCAGTCCGGCGGTGACGTACGAGGCCGGGCGCCGCTACAAGCTCGACTTCTTCCAGCCGCTCATGCACCCCGGAGCGCCCGTCGGCGCCTTCCAGAGCTACCGCAGCGGCGCGGACGTGGGCGTCCAGGTGCCACTGTGGGCGTCCGGCACGGCTCCGTCGTACGAGCACCCCCGTCAGCGCAGTGGGGACACCTACGCCACGAGGATGTACATCGACGACGAGCTGGCCGCCACCACCGCGCTGCCTTCCTTCCTCCTCAAGGGCCTGCCCGACGGCAAGGCGCGCTACCGCCTGGAGACCGACGCGAAGCGCGTCGCCGACTGGTGGACCGTGAGTGCGGAATCGCACACGTCCTGGAGCTTCGAGTCCGAGGCGTCCGGCACCGATGAGCAGATCCCGCTGGGGCTCCTCCAGCCCTCGTACGAGCTGACAGGCGTCGACCTCAGCTCCAGCGTGGCCGCGGGCAGCAGCCAGACGCTGACCGTGAAGATCCGCAACGCCGGCGACACGTCGGCGCGGCTCACCGGGGGCAGCATCGAGGTGTCGTACGACAACGGCGCCACCTGGACGTCGCAGCACGTGTGGCGCGACACGTCCGAGCTCACCGCGACGATCCGCGTGCCGCGGAACGCCGAGGGCATGTCGGTGCGGATCAAGGCGGCCGATTCGGCGGGCAGCACGCTGGAGCAGACCGTGCTCCACGCGGTGGCCATCCGCTGACGAGGAGCGCGCACCCGGAGCCCGGCCCCACCCTCATCGGGGAGGCGGCCGGGCTCCGTCGCGGTCAGGGCCGTTCCCCGGGCGGGTGTGTCCGCACGGAGGCACCATCGGGGTCGCCCCAGACCGCACGGTCGCCGATGGCGACGGCACGCATGCCGAGCTGGAAGCGGGAGACCACACCCAGGTCCTGCATCAGCCTGCTGACGCGCCGTTGAACGGTGCGCGGGCTCAACCCCAGACGCCGGGCTATGGCCTGGTCGCTCTGGCCGGCCGCGAGCAACTGCAGCAGGACGTTGCGTTCGTCGGCCAGGCTGTCCGCCGCGCCCGCGGGGCGCGCTCCCGGGATGTGCAGAGACTGCGTCCACACCAGCTCGAACAGCGCGCACAGTGCAGAGAGAAGAGGGGACCGGCGAACGAGAGCGCTCGTCGGCTGCTCGGTGAGATCCAGCGCGAGCAGTGCGGTCGACTCGTCGGCGATCACCAGCTTGACCGGCACCTCGGGTGACAGCCGGCACTGCTCACCCGCGCTGATCGCCTCGCGGATACCCTCCAACTTGCCGGGTATGTCGCAGATCTCACTGGCGTACACCGTGCGGTAGGCCAGCCCCCGGCGCAGCAGCAGCGGCTCGGCGTCGTTCCCCTGACCCACCACATAGGGCGGCTTGTCGAAGAAGCGGAGCTGCTTGCGCGCGGACATCTGCAGTTCGTGGAAGCAATCACGGTGGTCGCCCGCCCCCCGGATCACCGCGACCACGTCGTCCGCGCTCTCACCGGCAGCACGGTCGCGGAGCCGGTCCGTCAGGGCCGCCGCTTCGAGCCTGACGCGCTTCAGGACGGCCTCCCGCTGTGCGATGAGGCTCTCGAAGGCGAGGTCCGGACTGAGCACACCGTAGACGGAACAGTCGTCCCCGGAACGGGGGCCGTCGACCAGCCCTCCTGCGACCAGGGCGGTGAGGGAGCCGGTCACCGCGTCCGGCGGCAGGCCGCACCGGTCGACCAGCGCCACCGCTGTGGCGTTCCGGAGAGCGAGCAGGGCCTCGTACACGATCTCGTCCTCACGGCTGAAGCCCAAATCACTGATCATGCCCGGATCTCTCCACCGTCCGCCTCGCGGCTCCTGCCGCTGCGCTCATAGGCGTTGCAATCAGCATTGATCGAACGTACGGTACCCCGCCGGGAGAGCCACTCCACGCGTGTCCGCCGCGTCCGGTTCCGTGATGAGCGCCACTCTTCATTTTCCCGCCCGGTGTCAACCGGATGCCCCGGGCCGGGCGTATGCCCTGTGAAACGAGATACCCGGGAGCGGCTGTTGACTGTCGAGGAGTTCGAAGAGTTCTATGCCGAGACGGTCTCACGGCTCACGGGACAGCTGTACGTGATGCTCGGTGACCTGCACGAGGCTCAGGACGTTGTACAGGAGGCGTTCGTCAAGGGCTGGAGCCGACGCCGGCAACTGGACCCCGACGGCCGGCCCGAAGCATGGATCCGTACCGTCGCCTGGCGGCTGGCGGTGAGCCGGTGGCGGTTTCGGCGGCGCACCGCGGAGGCCTGGCGCCGCAGCGGCGCGCCACCGGACGTCGAGGGTCCCGGGCCGGGGCAGGTGGCGATGATGACGGCGTTGCGGGAGCTGCCTCCGCAGCAGCGCCGCACACTGGCCCTGCACTATCTGTGCGATCTCACCGTCGAGCAGATCAGCCATGAGACAAACCTGTCCGCAGGCACCGTCAAGACGCATCTGGCGCGCGGACGCGGTGCGCTCGCGCTGCGTCTCCAGGACCCCCGCCGCGAGGAGGCTTCCGGTGACTGAGCACCACGATCCGCTGCGGTCGCTGTTCCAGCAGGCCGCGGACTACGGGCAGACCCACGCCGGCGTGGCACCCACCGCGAGCATCGTCGAACGGGGAAAGCGGTCCCACCGGCGCCGGCTTGCCGTCGCGGCCGTGGGAACGTGCCTGGTGCTGGCCGGCGGCGGCGCGGCCACGGCTGCTCTCCTGACTCAGCGCCCGGCGCCCGTCGCCCCGGCCACGACCCCCTCGCCGAGTACGCCCGACCCGCTGAAACCTCTGCCGACGGTGAGCGGTACGCCCCTTCCCGGCCGGACGTCGGCCTCGCCTCCCAGCGGGGCGTCGGCGACACAGTCCCCGGCTCCCGGAGCCAGCACCTCACCGCCCTGATCGCGGCCCGACCCTCCCGGTGACCCGACGGGTCGTCGCGGGGTGGCCCCGCACGCCCAGGAACTTGCGAAAGATCCCTTTATGCGTTCTATGTCACCCGAGCTGCGCCGGCATCCGTCCCCGCTCGGAAGATGCCCTGAACCGTCCGAACCGTCCGAACCGGCCGAACCGGCCGAACCGCCCCAGCGGCACTCCCGTGGACAGGCGGAAGCCCCTCCCGAGCCCCTGGGCCGACGAGTGTTCCGGCTGCCGCCTGACGACCGTGAGGTGCTGTGGCTGTACCTGCTGACCCGGGCAGGCCTGTGGGTCACCGCGTACTGCGCGCGGTGGCTGTTCCCCGCGGACCCGGACACCCACCGGTCCAGCTCGGTCCTCGCACCCTTCCAGCACTGGGACTGGCACCACTACCTGCACATAGCCCGCGACGGCTACTTTCCCGACGGGTCAGGCCCGTGGCTGAGCAACTGGGACAACCGGGAGGCGTTCTTCCCCGGCTTCCCTCTCCTGCTGCGCGCCGTGCACGTCGTCGTCCCCGACTGGACGGCGGCCGGACTGCTCATATCCTTCGTCGCGGGAGGCGTCGCGGTCGTGGCACTGGCCCGGATCGCCCGGCTGCACCTGCCCGGCGCGGACACGGGCCGCCGCACGGTGCTGTTCTTCCTCCTCTCCCCCTGTGCGGTCTTCCTGGCCCTCGGCTACACCGAGGCGCTCTTCCTCGCCCTCGCCCTGCCTGCCTGGCTCGCCACCCAACGCCACGACTGGCCCCTCGCCGCCGCGCTGACCGCCCTGGCCACCTCCGTACGCATCAGCGGCCTCTTCCTCGCCGCGGCTGTCGCCGTGCACTTCCTCCTCGGCTCGCACCGGCACTGGCGCGCACTGCCATGGCTGGCCCTGCCGGCTCTTCCCGCGGCCCTCTACGCCTGGTACCTGCATGCGCACACCGGCGACTGGCTGGCGTGGAAGCACGCCCAGGAACGCGGCTGGTACCGCGACGTCCACGCCCCCTGGGGCACGTGGTCACACAGCTGGACCGGCGCCTTCGGCCAGACCCAGAGCACCGGCTACGCGTTCATGTTCCAGGCCGAACTGCTCGCCCTGCTCGTCGGGCTCCTGCTGTTCGCCCTGCTGCTGAAGCAACGCCGCTGGCCCGAAGCCACCTACGTCGGCCTCACGCTGTGGGCGCTGGGAACCTCCTACTGGTACATGTCCATCCCCCGCGCCACCCTCCTGTGGTGGCCTCTGTGGATCGCCTTGGCCACCTGGAGCCTGCGCAGAACCCGGGTCAAGACGGTCTACCTCTGCCTCGTCACACCCCTGAGCACGGTCTTCGCCCTCACCTTCCTCACGGGGCGATGGGCCGGCTGACGCACCCTCGCCCAACGCGGGCCCGCGGGTGACCTCCGAGCCCGAAGTTCAGCCTCGCAGGTCACCCGACCTCCCCATCCCCCCGGGAGGCGCCGGAGCGATCGAAGGCCACGTGCCCAACAGAGTGGCGGCGCCTTCAGGGGTGCCGGTGACCTCGTCGGCAGGGGACGACGGCGTGGCAGTTCCGCACGGAGAACGTGCGCTACCTGCCGCCGATCCACCTCCGCGAGCAGACCGGGGACGTCCTGACCGCAGTCGGCCACCTTGGCGAAACGCGGCGTCCGTGCGCGTGAGGTCGGGCGAGCGGCACGAACCGGCCAGGGTTCACCGCCCCAGCACACGGAGTGCTCGCAGATAGACGGGCCGGTCGATCATCGCGCCGTCCAGGGCGATGGCCCCCGCCCTCTCCCCTTCCGCCTCGAACGCCTCGAACGCCTCGACGATCCGACGCGCCCAGGCGACTTCATGACTGTCCGGCGCGAACACCTCGTGTGCGGCGGCCACTTGATCGGGATGCACGCAGAACTTCCCGCCGAATCCCATTGCGCGGGCCCGCCGGGCCTGCTCCAGAAAGAGGTGGAGGTCGCGGAAGTCGGCCTCGGCCCCGTCGAGGGCACCGATTCCCGCGGCCGCGGCGGCGTTGGCGATCCGGGCCCTCGCGTAGGTCAGCTCGTCCGCGCCCCGGGTGCGGCTCACCCCGAGGGCGGCCGTGTAGTCCTCGGACCCGAGTGACACTGCGGTCAGCCGTGGCGAGGCGCGGCAGATGTCCTCGATCCGTGCGAGCCCCTGGGGGGACTCGATCCAGGCCATGAGGCGTATGGAGCCGAGAGAGAGCTCCCGGGTGCTTTCCAGATAGGTGAGGTAGTGGTCGATCTGCACCAGGTCCTGCGCGGTGTCGACCTTGGGGATATGCAAGCCGTGCAGTCCGGGGCCGACGACGGCGTCGAGGTCTGCTTCCAGCAGCCCCGAGTCGAGCCCATTGGGACGTACCCACAGCTCCCGCCCCCGCGCGGGAAACCCGGCGAGCTCACCGGCCACGCGCTCACGGGCCGCCGCCTTGTCCGCAGCCGCGACACCGTCCTCCAGGTCGAAGGCCAGCGCGTCGGCGGAGACGTCCCGCGCCTTGCGGATGAACCGCTCGCTGCTGCCGGGTACGGAGAGGAGGGAACGAAGCCGCCCGTTCACCGGACCTCCCACGCGAACGCGATCCCGCAGACACGCGGTTCGGCGAGTACGACGTCAGCCATGGCGTGACTCCTCGTGCAAGGTCCGGAGTGGCGGATGGTTCGGGTGCAGCACGGCGATTGTATACCGAACATTCGTTAAGCCTGACGGACCACCGTGACAACCCACCGCGAGTGATCGGTGTCGCAGGGCGCTGCTCTCATACGGTCGACGCCCCGGCGAGGATCGGCGCACTGCCTGCCTGCCTGCCTGCCTGCCTGCCCGTCCGCCCGCCCGCCCGCCCGCCCAGCAACGGCGTGGCGCGCTCCCCCAATGCGCCCGTCAACTCCTGCCTCCGCACGAAGCTGAGCTCCAGTCCGACTGCACGGAGGAATTCCGCCCCCTCCGGCCTGCCCGGCACTGCCCGGCACTGCCCGGCACTGCTAACCGAGGTACTGGCTCACACCCCGCGGCAGGTACACCCCGTGGCCGGCGCGGCCGACGTACTTGCGCTGGTCGATGACCGGTTCGCCGCGGGAGAGGACTGTTTCCACCTGCCCGGTGATCTGCTTGCCCTCGTACGCCGAGTAGTCGACGTTCATGTGGTGGGTGTCCGCTGACATGGTCTGCTCGGCCGCCGGGTCGTAGATCACCACGTCCGCGTCCGCACCCGGGGCGATGGTGCCCTTCTTGCCGTACAGGCCGAACATCCGGGCCGGGGTGGCGCACGCGATCTCGATCCAGCGCCGGCGGGTGATGTGGCCGTCCAGGACCGCCTGGTGGAGGAGGTCCATGCGGTTCTCCACCCCGGGCAGGCCGTTGGGAATCTTCGAGAAGTCGCCGCGGCCCAGTTCCTTCTGGCCCACGAAGCAGAACGGGCAGTGGTCGGTGGAGACCACCTGGAGGTCGTTGGTGCGCAGCCCCTGCCACAGCGCCGCCTGGTGCTCCTTCGGGCGCAGCGGCGTGGAGCACACGTACTTCGCGCCCGCGAAGTCCGGCTCGGCGAGGTTGTCCGTGGACAGGAAGAGGTACTGCGGGCAGGTCTCGGCGAACACCGGGAGACCCTCGTCGCGAGCCCGGGCCAGTTCCGCCACCGCCTCGCGGGCTGAGACGTGTACGACGTACACCGGGGCGCCGGCCACCTGGGCCAGCTTGATCACCCGGTGCGTTGCCTCCGCCTCCAGCAGCGCCTTGCGCACCTCGCCGTGGTAGCGCGGGTCCGTCTCGCCCCGCGACAGCGCCTGCTGGACCAGTACGTCGATCGCGATGCCGTTCTCCGCGTGCATCATGATCATCCCGCCGTTCAGCGAAGCCCGCTGCATCGCCCGCAGGATCTGCCCGTCGTCGGAATAGAACACCCCAGGATAAGCAGAGAAGAGTTTGAACGAGGTCAGCCCCTCTGCCACGAGGCCGTCCATCTCCTTCAACGAGGACTCGTTCACGTCCGACATGATCATGTGGAAGCCGTAGTCGATCGCACAGCGCCCATCGGCCTTCGCATGCCACAGGTCCAGGCCCTCCCGCAGCGAATGCCCGACGCTCTGCACGGCGAAGTCGACGATCGTCGTCGTGCCGCCCCACGCCGCCGCCCGCGTCCCCGTCTCGAACGTATCCGACGCGAACGTCCCACCGAATGGCAACTCCATGTGCGTGTGTACATCGACGCCACCGGGAATCACGTACTTCCCCGTGGCGTCGATCGTGCGCTCCGCCGTCCAGCTCTGCGTGTCGGGCGCCGCCAGGGCCACCACCCGCCCGCCCTCGATGAGAACGTCGGCGTGCATCTCGTCGGTGGCCGTGATGACAAGGCCACCGGTGATCAGGGTACGGGTCATGGCAGGCATCTCCCCTGTTCCGGGATCGCTCCATCCCGGGATAGACGTCGATGGGATCCGGGCGCTGGCTCACCCCCATGATGGCGGGAACAAGGCCACACCACACCGGTCGGCACACGAAGCCGCACCGAATGTAAACCGGACGCAGGCCTGCGCCGCCGCCAGTGTCGATCAGGATGGCGGCGTAGCGGTGCCCGCGCCGCAGGGTGAACTCGTCGATCCCCAGCGCTCGCGGGGCCGGGCACGTCGGCATGGCGATGGGTATCAAGCAGTTCAGCACTGCCGCCCAGGACAGCACGTCATATAGCACTACCAGCACACGGGCCCCGCCGACCCGGCAAGTGCCACCGCGACGGCGGCAACCACCCGCTTCCACGCCGGGGTACGCCGCTGGTAGCGGACTGTCAGCCCGGCCACCCGCGCGCCACGAAAGCGAGCCTTCCAGCGCTTCGCGTTCTCGCAGTCAATCGACGTACGGGCTGGTCGATCACCATTGGGCAGCCGTCCACTGCCTCGTCCGCGACATGCCGCCTATGCGGCGAGTGCTCCCAGTCCGAACGCATGCCCGCGCTCAGAACATCACACTGCAGCCCCGTTCCGCGTCTGTGGCCCATCCGCACCGGCCCGGCGTCGACGTCCACTCCTTCACCTGCACCGTGGCCAACTGCCCCGTGTGCCGCTCGGTGCGCCCTGTTTCCGCAGTTCAGTCTCGATTGTCAGACCTTCCCCGTAGCGTTGTGATTCCTACTTGTGGCGGCTGCGGGGTGCCCTGATGGACGACGACCTTCAGATCGACAGCGACGAAGACCTGTTCCGCAACCCCGTGTACTACGAACCGGCCGGCCGGAACCTCGACCTGGACCGTCCTGACCTCGGCGTCCCGCAAGGCCAAGACCTCCTGAACGTGTTGCTGCGCATGAGGGGGCGTGTCCCCGTCGAAAAGCGCGGGCTCATCTGTCCCGACTGCCGAGCCCTCCGAGGCCGACGCGTCCCCATGTACCTCGTCCAGCGGGACGGTGTATGGCTTGCCTCCCACTACCGCAAACCCGGGGAGAAGCCCATCAGCCACGAATCCGACGAGCATCTCGCACGCAAGGAACGCATCGCGAAGGACTCCGAAGATCACGGATTCCACGCCGACATCGAGTCGCAAACCGCCGACGGGCACGCGCGCCTCGATGTACGCATCAGCGGCGCCAACGGCCTCGTCCTGGGCTACGAGCCTCAGCTGAGCGCTCAGACAGCCCGTGGTATGCGTGCACGGGAAGGGTTCCGGCGCCGCGGCGGTATCCAGTCGGTCTGGGACTTCGCCGACCCCGACCACGCAGGCATCGGCACCGTCCCTTACGTCCGCACGCCCAACCTGCCAGCCTCCGTTATCCGCGTACAGAAGAACCCCATCGCGGTGCAGGACGGCAACTTCGTCCTGGAGGAAGGCCAGTGCAGCCAAAACGGCGCGCTCACCCGGTGCCCGGAGAGGCCCTACGACCCGGAGAACCCGACCGACGCCGGGTACTGCGGGGGCTGGCACCGCGTCCTCATGCCCGCCCATCAGTCGAGCACCTTCACAGGAGAAGGCGGTCTGACTCTCACTCGGTTCATCGTGGAAGCGGCGGCCGGTGAACGGATCCCGTTCCAGCACGGCGGCCACCACGGTTGGCTCCCCGCACGGCAGTGGCAGCGATACCTCGAGGCGAACGGGCCCGCCCTGGACGACAAGGAGCGCCGGTCATCCGTACGACGCGGGGACCGACGCGACAGGTGCACCGAGGACCGTCCGGCTTCAGAGGTGCGGAGTGAGCCGAATCAGAGACGTGGCAGCCGCGCGATCGTCCTTGAGTCCCGCCCTCAGGAAACCGAGGCCGCCAGGGTTCCAGTCGACGCGTCGGGCCAACCGATCCCGCTCTGCCGCTTCGGCTGCGGTCAGCCCGCAAGCCTTCAAGGTCCCGAAGGGCTTCCCGAGCACTTCTCGTGCCGTAGGAAGCACGAGGCGTGATCCATCGGCCACTGTTGACCGCCTCACTGCGTCACCAGGTGCCCCAGCCCCCTGCCCAGTTCGGGTCGGGAGTGACGTGTCTACGCCCAACGGGTCAATCCCCTGTGCCACATTGGGCGCAGCACACCCTTCTCGACTCCCCCGTGGTGACCTACCGGGACCCGATCAATGAACCCATCGGCGAAGACGTCGACCTCACGCCCAACGTGGTGGACCACTTCTACCGGAGCGTGCCCGGACGTCTCAGTCAACCTGGGCGCGGAGTGCGTGCGTCCGTGTCAACGCCTCCACGGGCGGCGGCAATTTGGTGACGCTGCGGCGAATCGCCCTCCTGTTGACCCGCAGTCCCACGCTTGGTTCCCTGCGACAGGGCCAGGTGCTACCGGGTGCGCCGGGTAGTGACGAGTTGGCCGTTTTGAAGATGGTGGTCGAGGTCGAGTCCGCTGTCGAGCATCGCGAGGACATCGAGGTGGCGGTCGGCTGGCACGATCGCCACCCGACGGCGGTCGCGGACAACGCGGATGGTCGGGTGACGCAAGCTGGGCTGTGCGACGCTGACCGGGCCGTCAGGTGTCCCTGCTATCAGCCGGGTCAGCGGAGTGGTGGCGGCGCGGTTGTCGACAAGCTGGTTGATCGGGTCGGAGGGAGTGCGGACGTAGTCGAGGAGATCCTGGATCTCGTAGTCGCTCGCCCCATACTTCTGCGTCCAGCCGTCGATGTGGTGCTGGGCGGTCCACTGCCGCAGGCTGGCCGACCGGTGCCCGAAACCGGCGGCATCGCGACCGAGGAAGTGGGCGATGCGTCGGGAGGTGATGCCAGAGGTGAGCAGGGTCAGGGCCTGCTCGGTGTCGACGCCGTGGCGGATGTGCCAGGCAGTGTGTGTGTTGAGCCTGGGTGCGCCGGGAGGGAGCGCGGGGCTGGTGTTGACCAGGTTGATCAGAGCGCCAACGGTCCAGCTCAGGGCGTGCCCGAAGGCGGTGCTGATGTTGCGTACCGCCTGTTCGAGCGCCCATGCGGCAGCGACGCCGGGCTGCCAGGAACGGGCGAGGTCGGGGATCGTGGTGCCGGAGATCCACTCGCGGAGCGCGGGGGCGATCGGGACGTTCATCGGAGTGCCCCGCGTCTCCTTGTCCTTGAAGCTCCAGGTCTTGGCGACCTCCGGGACGTGGCCGAGCAGACGCTCGAGAATCTGGTGCTCGGTGAAGAAGTCGAGGGTGCGCTGTAGCGGCCATTCCTCCGGCTCGGTGATCCGGGCGCCCCCCGTGGTTCCGGTGGCGTCGTCCGCCGTGTGCCGCTCGAGCAGCACGGCCAGCTGCTTCGCGAGCCAGTCGAGGTAGCGGGCCGACCCCAGGCTGGTACCGGTGGCGGCCCACCGGCCGGCCTGGGTGGGGTCGGTGCTCTCGAACACGGTGGCGACCTTGTCCGCGAGGGCGAGCCACCGGCTGGTGTGCCGCCCGTTGCCGGTATGGGACAGGGCGAACAGTGCGTCCAGGGCGTCGATGGGATTGCCCTGCGGCGCCAGCGAGGTTGCATGGAGGTGCAGGACGAGCCAGACGAACGAGGCGAAGTCCGCGGCGATGCCGTCCGTCAGCGCGAAGACTCCGTCAGCGTCCTGCCGCAGAGTGTCCTCGGCGGCGGCGAGTTCAGCCAGGGCCTCGCCGGTCAGCAGCGCGGAGACGACGCGCAACTGCTCCGGGTCGGGGTTGAGGGAGTCGAACTCGACGGGGCGGGGCGGGTAGGGGCGGGTCAGGAAGATCCACCCCTCGCTCTCCCGGCCGGCCCGCCCGGCGCGGCCGATGGCGTTGAGGAGTTCAGCGGAGGACAGAGCGCGCTGGCCGTCGTAGGCGAGCGGGTCGCCGTCGACCTTGTGGTGGACGATGACGGTGCGCACGGGCAGGTTGACGCCGTCGGTGAGGGTACTGGTGCTGGCGATCGCCAGGAGCTCGTCGCGGCGCAGCGCGCCCTCGACAGAGTGGAGGACGTCTTCGGGTAGGGCGCCGTGGTGGTAGGCGACGCCGTGCCGGGTGCAGCGCACCAGCGGGTGCTCTGCGCCGAGGGTGTCGGCGAGGTAGTCGGTTAGGGCGGCGGACTCGGCCCGGTCGGGCAGGCGTTCGGCGATGGCGAGTGCCGCGTCGCGGGCGGCCCGCCGGGTGCCGACGACCATCAGGACGCTGCCGTTCGCGGTGAGTTCCGCGGCGCCGGCGGCGAAGACCTGGTAGTCAGCGATCCCGCCTGGCAGACGGGTCCGCGCGTTCCATCGGCCTGCGGAGTCGGCGAAACGCCGCGTGCCGACCTCGCCGGTGGTCAGCCGGGCGATGGTGGACGAGGCGGTGGGCCGGACATCGAGGAGGGTCTCGACGGGCACGGTGGCGAGCACCGGCGAGGCGTGCTTCGCGGTCGGCCGTCGCTCCGTCAGCTCGGCGTGCTCCGCCATGAGGTTCGGGTACATGAGCCCGTGCATCCGGCGCGGGCCCCGCCAGGTGTCGGTGAAGTAGACCTCTCGTTCGGGGCGGTGCGGGTCGAGCCACGAGGCGATGTCGCCCTTGTTGCCGACTGCCGCGGACAGCAGCACGAGTCGGATGTCGCTACGGGCCTGCAGCAGCGTGAGCAGACTCTCCAGCACGAAGCCGCGCCGCCCCTGGCCCAGGTGGTGGGCCTCGTCGACGACGACCAGCCCGACCTCCGCCAGTGCTTCGCCGGGGTTGTTGCGGATCATGTGCATGAGCCGCTCGGGGGTGACGATCTCCACGTCCGCGCCGTCCGGCTCGGCCGGGGAGGTCCAGGAGCCCAGCGGGAACTCCGGTTGCTCTGCGGCCAGGCGCCGCCCGAGCACCCGCAGCCGGCCTCGCAGCGTCCCGCGCATCTCTCGCCCCAGGCTGCGCATCGGGGACACGTACACCACGCGCCCGGGGCGCTGCGCCAGGTGCGAACAGATCACCAGCTGGGCCATCAGCGTCTTGCCCGCGCTGGTCGGCACGCTGATCAGGCTTCGTGACGTCGCCGGGTCGAGCGGGTTGCCACGCTTGAGTTTCAGGAGCTGGCGCTGCGGCGGCCAGAGCGTCATCACCGGCGGCTTCGACAGTGCGAAGCTCCGCGCCACTTCTGGGGGAGTTCCCGGGGGGAGCAGTTGATACAGGCTGCTGGCCGCTATCTCCTCGCTCAGTTGGATCAGGTGCGCGGCAACCCATCGCGCCAGCCGGTCGCCTCGGCCAGCCGTCTGCGTCATCACGTCCCGCAGCAGCCGCTGCGCGGCCAGCAGATCCCGTTCCTCGCCGAACCCCAGGAACTGGTACAGGTGGACAACCGCCTCCACGACGGCCTCTGCAGGCCCGTACATGGTCCCCGCCAGGGACTCGCGGCGCATCACCTCCCGCAGCCCGCGCAACTGCCGCCGCCACGCACGCAGCGCGCGGCCCAGCTCCGGGCGGTCGAAGCCGAGGAAGACAACGCCGGCCTCCACCGCCAGGGTGCCGATGTGCCCACGCAGTTCACCAGTGATGTCGACGAGAGCGCGAACCTGCCGGTAGACAGCGGTGGCGTTCGGGTCCTGCTCGCTGCGCCGGTACCCTGCTTGGGCGGCGAAGGCGATCTGGAGCCGTTCAGCCTTGGGTCTGCGTTCGTCGGCCAAGGCGAGGTCCATCAGGTGCGCGCTTGTGGCGAAGGCTTGCCGCACCCGCACGGCGTCATAGCCAGGAGTCTCCGGGGCGAGCGCGGCGAGCCCGTGCAGGTACCACGCCGTGGCGAGGGTCTCGTCCTCGATCTCCCGCTCACCGCGGAAGGCCGCGACCTCTAGCTCGGTCATCGCCGCCAGCAGGTCCTGTGCGCTGGGCAGCACCCCGCCCGCCCGGTGCTCGCCGAGCGCGGACGCGAGTACCTCTGGGTCTAGAGTGCGCTCCACACGTACCTCCTCACGTCCTTCGCGAAGTCTTCAAGATCCTCGATCGCCACCACCACGCCCTGCAGCGCGCCCGGGTGGGTGTGGGTGGTGAAGTGCTGGTGTGAGCGCTCGAAGGCCGTATCCGGGGTGTATGCGGCGTCGAGTGCGACGCTGACCCCGCCGTTCCCCGACGCCTTCGCGTCCACCCATTGCCGAGCGATTGAGGAGACGAACTCCCGGGTGTCGGGGGCCAGCTCCCGGCCTCCCCACGAGATCTGGCCCAGGTACCGCGCCCCCCACGTGTTCAACTGCATCCATGCCTTGCGGATCGTGTCGCTCGGCTTCGTCTTCTCCGCGGTGAATTTCTTCATCTCCCACAACCGGAAGACGAACCCCAGCTCGCTGCCGGGCACTCGGTGGATCACCAACCCGTCCGGCCCGCTGTCCGTCACCGTCGATGAGGGCGGGTCCAGGATCTCCACGCTGCGCCCCGACTCGGGGGGAAGGTCGCGGGTGGAGAGGTACCAGAGCCACTCGCCCACGTAGCCGGTAACGCCGGTGGTGTCGTTGGCCTCGAATACCGGGCCGGCGTACAGCAGGACGTGGGTGCGATCGGGGCCGGTCAGCGGGGTGCCGACCAGAGCGCTGTCGCGCCAGAGCCGGTATGCGAGGTTGTCCAGGTCGGTGCGAGCCCGCATGATCTCATCAGCGATGATCCAGGCTGCCGCATCAAGGTCCTCGGGCTCCGGCCCGATGGTTACCACCAAGTCCCACGGGCACACCTGTCCGATGCCGCGGCTCTCCCGCTGAATGAAATCCACAAGGCGGCCTCCGGCGGCCCTGGCGCGCTCCATAGCCTGCGATGCGGGTATCGCCACCCGTCCCCACCCCCGCTCCTGACTCGTTGCCAAGCCCTGCGGCAACACGGATCACCCTACCCAGCAAGATCTGATCTGCAGGGCGGCTTCTGCGCGAGCGTGGCGTGTGCCTTCTGCGTGCGCGGCTGTCGGGCTGCCAGGCTCGCGTGGCAGCCCGACCGGCCCTCCAGAGCCGGAGCGGCATCAGACCCAACAACCTGCGCGAACCGCATTGTCGATGACGAGGAGGATTTCGCTCGCGCTGATCCCTGAGGAGCCCTCACTGACCCGTAGTCTGGCGATGCATATGCCGTTGCCCCAACATGACGCCACCCCTTGCCTGGCGGTGCGAGGGCCAGGAGCCCAATAGAGCCTTGATTAGCGATGTCCCCGGCTGATTCCAACCGGCGAAGAGTCGCCAATAGCCATCGGGCGACTCCATCGGCATCCATCCTGAGTGCATGACCCAGCCCAATACCTCCCCGGCACCGGAGAACCAGCCGCGGATCACGGCGGTGACGCGACGTGACATCTTCGACTGCCTGCGCGACGAAGGCGGCCCCTTGTGGGGACGGCTCGACGAGATCGACTTCCTGGAGGGCCTGTACGACCTCGACAAGCTGGTGTCCACCGACCCCCGGTTCGCGACCGCCCGTGGCGACATCATCCAGCACCGGTACAACAACCCAGAGGATTGGCCCGACGACTGGGTCTTCGAGGACCCGCGCTTCGAGCTCCTCGACGGTCCCGACGTGATGCTCCTTTCCTTTCTTGCAAGGCTGGTTCATCCGGAAAACGAGCCAGACGTCGACCAGTCAACCCGGCGTGTCGAGCTCCTGAACCGCTTGCTCGGTCCTGACGGCTGGGCCTTGCGCACCTTCGAGTTCCTGTCGGGCCGGCCGATCTACACGGCGGTCCCCATACCGGCCACCGGCCCACTGATCCCGCTGCCACTGGCTGACGACGACACAGGCAAACTCGACCTCGTGCTCGGGCAGATCCATTCCCTCCTCGACCGCGACGGCGAGGAGGCGGCCCGGGACTTGCTGCGCCCGAGCACCCTGACGCTGCGCCGCGACGGCGGCTTCTTCCACCCCATGCCCGGCGACGGATGGACGGCCGACACGTACGAGGCCGTCCTCACCGTGGATCGCGCCCTCCTACCCGCATTCACCAAAGCGATCACCGATGCGATCTGGCAACGGATGGAACCCGTACTCACCCGGCTCCAGCGCGAGGATGTGCAGTCCCTTGTGGTCGAAGGGGATATCAAGCCGGTGCCGGCCGTGGCAGCGGATTGGAGGAACCAGGCGGCCGAGTTGGACCCCTCGTTCGTTCGGGGCCTGCGCATCACCTTTCCGTCCAAGGAGTTCGACGTAGCACGGCAGGACTTCTCCGACCTGGAGATCCAAGGCAGCGGATTCTCCTACTTCTATGACACCCGCACGAACCGGATGATCACCGACTTCCTCCTCGACGACCGGCCACAGGTTGCCACGCTCTGCAACGTCACCCTCATCCACAAGGACGGCGCCCTCTCACCCAGGATCAAGCTGTGGAAGAGGGACAAGACCAAGGTTGCGCGGACCGTGGCCAGGGAAGCGATACCCGGCGCCGAGGCCGCCCAGATCGTCAAGGCGCTCGTCGACACCAGTGACGTCCACGAGAATTTCTGGAAGGTCATCGGATTCCTCCAGAGCTGCGTCGGGCTGCAAATCCCAGCGAGCAGCCTCCAGGTGACCGTTGGAGACGAAGCCGAGTTGGCCCGGCTACTCTCCGGCCAGGACCGCACCACGCTCCTTGAAGCTGTCAGGACCGCCATCGGCGGCGCCCTCACGGAAGCGGACATCCGGCGCATCAGCAATCGCAAGTCGCAGCTCCAGCGCTTCAGCCGACTATTGAAAGACCCGGAGTACTTCGAGTCGCAGCGCAACAAGGCTGCAGGACCGGAGGCGGTCTGGCAGGGCTTCTTCGAGGAGAACCCGTGGATCTTCGGATACGGGCTCAACCTCGTCGCCTGCGAACCCCTCGACGACGGCAAGCTGGAGCGCATCACGGCCGGCGCCAACATCTTCACCGGGGCAGGCAAGCGCAGTGACGCCGTCATGCGCTCCAAGGGCTTCATCAGCAGCCTGCTGCTCTGCGAGATTAAGATCCACACCACGCCTCTGCTGGCCCGCACTCCGTACCGGCCTCCCGACGTGTACCACGTCTCGACCGATGTCGTCGGCGCCGTGGCGCAGGTGCAGAAGACCGCACACAAGGCTCTACGGCTGGTCCGTGACGAACTGCACAGGCTCTACCGGGACGACGGCACCCCGACCGGCACTGAAATCTCCACGGCCCGCCCCCGGCAGGTGCTGGTGATCGGAAGCCTCAGCGAGTTCACCGACAGCGGCGCGACCAACCCGGAAAGGATCACCTCCTTCGAGCAGTACAGGCGTTCCCTCCAGGACATCGAAGTCATCACCTTCGACGAACTCTACGAACGGGCCCGCTTCATCGTCGAGGACCGCTGAAGTTCATCCGACCGCATCAAGACCCCGGCGCGAATCTGGCCAGCGCCGAGGCGTTGCGGAATCCCCGGCACAGCGCCGGTGCGCCGGATGTGCCCCTGGGAGCGGCCGGTGGGTCTTGCGCGATTTCCGGTGGCCCTTGACGCTGTCGTACGGGCGAGCAGTACCGCGGACGTGGGGCTGGCGGAGCAGGCACTGACCTGGGGGTGCGGTGGCAGGCGGATACGGGGCGGGCGGAAGCGATCCGTACGCCAGGGAACTGGCGCGGCGGGCACGGGAGCAGGAGAAGGAACGCAGGGCGGATGAGGCTGAGGCCAAGCGCAAGGCCCGGGAGGACAAGCTCGCCTACGAGGCGGCACGCGCCCAGGAGGCGGTCGATCGCACCTACGTCATCGAGAACGACGTGAAGCAGCTGGCCACGCTGCTGGTGAACGTGGTACAGCACGGAGCCGCACTGACCTTCGACCAGCTGAAACAGGAGTACACGCCCAAGGCGTACACCGCGTCAAAGCGGCGCAGCAAACCCACTCCGCAGCCGCGCTGGACCGACTTCGAGCCGGAACCCCCGCGCGGACTGCTCGGCGCCCTGGGCTTCGGACGCCGCGGCTACGACGACGAGGTCGAAGCGGCCCGGCAGCAGTACGACCAGGCGCTACGTGACCACACTCGGGCCGAGACGGAGCGCGTCCAGGGTGACGATGCGGCCCGGGCGCGGCACGAGGAACGCAACCGGCAGGAGGCCGCCCGGGTCGCGGAGTGGAACGCCGGCATCGAGCAGCGGCGCGCCGCCTACCGTGAGCGGGACGTCGAAGCTGTCGAGTGGTTCATCGACCAGGTGCTCGCGGCGTCGAAGTATCCGCACGGCTTTCCCAAGGCCCACCGGGTCTCCTACCAGGCCGACACGGGCGACCTGTTGGTGGAGATCGACCTTCCGCTGGAGGAGGTGGTGCCGGCCGCTCGCGCGTACCGCTACACCAAGTCCCGTGACGAGCTCATCCCGGTGCCGCGTCCGGACAAGGACCGCAAGGAGTTGTACGCCGCCGTTCTCGCGCAGACCGCTCTGCGCACCGTCCACGAGCTGTTCGCCGCGGATACCGACAGGGCCGTGCAGTCCATCGCCCTCAACGGGCACGTGGCCACCATCGACCGCGCCACCGGCCGCGAGGTGCACCCCTGCCTGATCACCCTCCAGACTGGCCGGGAGGAGTTCGAGGACCTCGTCTTGACCCAGGTGGACCCCCGGGCGTGCCTGAAGCGGCTGCGCTCGCTGATCTCGCCCAACCCCTATGAGCTGGAGCCGGTACGCCCGCTGGTCACCTTCGACCTGAGCAAGTTCCGGCTCATGGACAGCCTGGACGTGGTCGCCGGCCTGGACAGCCGGCCGGTGCTGATGGACCTGACCCCCACGGAGTTCGAGCACCTGATCCGCCAGTTGTTCGAGGCCATCGGGCTGGACAGCGTGAACACTCAGCCGTCCAAGGACGAGGGCGTGGACGCGATCGCGATGAACACCGACCCGGTGATGAGGGGCCTGTGCATCATCCAGGCCAAGCGCACCAAGAACGTGGTGCCGTTCGAGACGGTCTCGGCGCTGGCTGGGGTGGTGGAGCACAAACGCGCGGCCAAAGGCATCCTCGTCACCACCTCCTGGTTCGGCCGCGCCAGCGAAGCCTTCGCCAACGACCACGGCCGCCTGGAACTCCTCGACGGCGCCAACCTCGTCCACTTGTTCAAAGAACACATGAACCTCGACGTCATCCCCGGCCCCGTGCCCCCCAAGCGCAAGCCGCGCTAGGAAGCGACCCCTGGGGCGTTCGTAGGTTGTGCGAGGCACCCGGAATCACGTACATCCCGGTGGCGCCGATCGTGCGCTCCTCAGCCCAGTTCTGCGTGCCGGGCACCGCCACGGCTACCACGCGCCCGCTCTCGATGTGGACGTCGGCGTGCATCTCCCCGGCCGCGGCAATCACGAGGCCGCCGGTGATCTGCGTGCGTGTCAGGTCGAGACTCCCTTTCAGCCTTCCACTTCGATCGGTCCGGACGGTTCCCGTGAAACCCGGTCAATGGCGTGGTCTCCGCGCTTCCACCACTTCGGCGCCACCGGCAACCCTCTGGGTGGCCGCCGTGATACAGGGGCCGACATGCCTGGCTGTCGCCAAGCTGTTCGTCCTGCGCCGATCCGACAAGACGGACGGTCGGCAGTCGATGGCCGCGCTGAACGCAATCACCGAGCAGACGCAGCTGCCACCCCCCTGAACACGGCACGCCGCGATGCCCCGGGACATGAAGGACTGCACCTCTCGCCGGGTCGCCAGGGAATACGAGACACGTACCACAGGTATATGGCCCACGATGGCCAGGTCGGGGCATCTAGTCCGCGGACTGCCGGAACCCCGGCATCACGCACTTGCCTGTGGCAGGCTCCAGCCGTGACCATCATCGCCGAGGCCTTCGCAAATTGGCAGCCCCGCAGGGAGCGGTACGAGTCCTACAAGTACCCGTACCGGTATGCGGGCGCGTATCTGGCCGAGAACCTGGATATGGCCCCCGCAGAGATCACTCAGCGGGTTGAGGAACGCATCCGCGCCATGCCCAACGCCAAGGGCGAGAAAAGGAAGAAGCGGCACGATCGCGAGGTCATCGCCCGCGCTGTGCTCGACGCATGGCTGGAGGAATCCGGTGAGGACGAGGATGACGCGTGCCGGTTGCTGGCGGAGGCCTACTTGAGTGAACACCGCATCGAAGCCCCGCCTGAACGAGGCGGCGTATAGGCATGGGCCTGCGCGCCACGATACGGAGCCGCGGTGGACACCGACCGGGGTGTGTAGTCACTCCACTGTGTGTGACGAGCAGCCACATGCCGTCGAGGGCCTCGCCCGGTTAGGAAGGCTCGGGCGCTGGCCCGCTGAGCGGCGCCCGAGCGGGCGGATCCTGACTCGGCTGCTCCTCGCTCCCGAGCTCAAGCAGAGCCTTCAGCGCGCGGAGCCGGCGCGGGCGGCGCCACCAGGCGGTGAACAGCAGCGTCTGTGCGTCTCCGGAGAGCTTCGACAGCAGCGCCAACTTGTCCTCCTCGGAACGCTCCGACAGCCATACCCCGCGGGCGTGCACGGCGTACGCCACGGCCGCGGTGCGCGCGGCGAGAGGAAAGGTGAGCGGGGCCGAGCTGTCGATCAGTCCCCGGGTCGCGGTGTCCAGCTCCTGGCGCCAGCGCTCCCGCTCGGCCTCGAGGCCAGAGCGCACAGCGGGTGTCGCGTCCTGCGGGATGGTCGTGTTCTCCAGGCGGCTCGTGCAGATCAGGATCGCGAGCACCGCGCCGGAGAACGCCTCCCGCGTCTTGTGCGCGTCCTGGATCTGCCGGTTGCGCGCCTCGAGTCGGGGGAGGATGAGCCATCCGGTCGCGATGGTGGTGGCGAGGGACAGCAAGATGGTGTTCAACCAGGAAGGCATGGCCGCATTCTGCAGCTTCGGCAAACCGAAGGGGGCATTTCCTGGCAAGAAGGACGTCGCGGCGCCCCGAGTCACCCGCGCACCGACGCGAGTTGACCCACCGTCGCGAAGACAAACC
This sequence comes from Streptomyces sp. NPDC051940, assembly GCF_040680895.1. Taxonomy (NCBI): domain Bacteria; kingdom Bacillati; phylum Actinomycetota; class Actinomycetes; order Kitasatosporales; family Streptomycetaceae; genus Streptomyces; species Streptomyces sp. NPDC051940. The sequence goes on from NZ_JBFAXR010000028.1 coordinate 60,721, forward strand.
ACACTGATATGTAATTTGCTCGCTTCCCGCACAAGTCGGCGCATATGCTCACCCAGTGACAACGGTCGACAACGAAGATCAGGAGCTCCTGGCGATACTCGCCCGCCTGGAGAGCATCAAGCCGTACGAGACGCTCACCACCACGGACTCCAAGGGCTGGGAAGTGCAGTCCGGAAGCCCGCTCGCTGGCGATGACCGCAAGGCCCACCCGTACGGCGTGTCCCACCTCGCCTGGCACGCCCTGACCGTCGCCAGCGACCACCTGACGTGCCTGCGGCGCACCCTGATCGGCGATGGTGATCCCGGCGCCCATATCCAGGTCACCCTGCACATCTTCGCCCAGGCGACGCTGCTGCGGGCCGCGTTCGAGAACTCGTGCCGCGCCGTGTGGCTGCTCGCCCCTGAGAAGCGCCTCACCCGGATTACCCGCCGGCTGTCGCTTCAGGCGGAGAGCATCACGCACTCCGACCGCATCACCGACCGGCTGAAGCTGACCCCGGCGCGCCCCACAGCGCAGCGCGTGCAGAAGCTGGAGAGCGCGGCGATCGCCGCCGGTATCGCGCGCTTCGACCTAAAGAAGCAGCTGAAGTTCACGGGGTTCAAGAGCGTTGTCCGGGCCGCCGGGGACTCGATCCCCGGTATGGGCGCCGATCAAGCCGAGGTCGTGTGGAGCGCCTGCAGCTCCCTCGCCCACGGGGACCTGCACAGCATGAGCTTCCTGGACCGCGAGGTCGTGTCCAGGCACAACAACGTGGCCCTGACCCGCCTGTCGAACGACACCACCACCCTGCTGTGGGCGACCAGCGTGTCCGCGCAGATGCTCGAACACGCCGTCAAGCTGTACGAGATGCGCCGTACCGCTCCCTGATCCAGCGGGACACCACCGATCGGGCAGGGCGCCGAGCCGCGCTCGGCCCGCGGCACGCCGCGGGCCCACCAGAGCCGAACAGCCCATACCGGTACGACCCCGGATCAGTCACCATGGCGGCGCGCAGCACCGACAGTCGAGGGGGCACCGTGCCGAGCTACAGCGAGATCCAGTCCGCGGTACGCGCCGAAAAGTTCAAGATCTGGTTCGCGTGGTTCGCCGGCGGCTGGATCACCCTCGGCGTGGCACTGGCCACCCAAAACGTCCGTATCGTCAGCGTCATCACCCAGGTGATCTTCGCCGCCTACGCCATCGTCTTCACCTACATCGCCGTGAAGATGACCAACCGCCTCAACCGGAAGATCGACCCGCTGCGCCGCCAGGTACTCGGCGACGACTGACCCGCACAGGAGGCGCCATGTACGGCGTCATCGGCCTGATCGCGTTCGCGTGCTGGCTGCTGCTCGCCGCCGGCGGGGTGATGGTCGACGCACCGCTGCCCGGGAAGGTCGTGCTGGGTGTCGTGGGGGCAGGCGTCCTGGCGGCATGGCTGCAGCAGTGGATGCGCGAACACAAGGACTCCCGGTGACCGGCAGGGTATGAGTGGGAGTGTGACCGCCCCCACCGGCCGCGACGGCCGCCCCCTCGTCACCACCGCCGTGGCTGGGTACAGCCTCGGCATGAAGCCCGTCAGCTTTCGCGGCTGGGCCACCCGCCACGGCGTACACTCCGCCGGCTACCAGCCCAACCCGGCCGGCGGGCAGGCCGCCGCTCTGTGGGATCTGGCGGACATCGCCACAGCGCTCCGCCCACAGCACCCAGCGGAGGTGCTCCTGCCTGCCTGCCTGCCCGTGTGTCACGCCGAAGTGCCTTGCAGCCTTCCACTTCGAGCGGGCCAGGCGGGTTCTCAGGAGACGCGCCAATGACCGTGGCCCCCCAACGACCGCTTCCGCCCTGTGCCGACGCGACTCGCCGCAGCCGATCCCATCCGATGTCCGCGGCACGTTGCACTGGGGTCCGTCATAGACCCGAATCACCCGGAAAGCCGTCAGCAACGCCATCAAAGCAGCAGGTCAACCGCCGAATTCAGCTAGACGACACGCGGGTACGTCAGCGAGCAAAACCCTTGAACGAGGTCAGGCCCTCTGCGACGAGGCCGTCCATCTCCTTCAACGAGGACTCGTTCACATCCGACATGATCATGTGGAAGCCGTAGTCAATCGCACAGCGCCCGTCCGCCTTCGCATGCCACAGATCCAGGCCCTCCCGCAGCGAATGGCCGACGCTCTGCACGGCGAAGTCGACGATCGTCGTCGTGCCGCCCCACGCCGCCGCCCGCGTCCCCGTCTCGAAGGTGTCCGAGGCGAACGTGCCGCCGAACGGCAGCTCCATGTGCGTGTGCACGTCGACACCGCCCGGGATCACGTACTTGCCCGTGGCGTCGATCGTGCGCTCCGCCGTCCAGCTCTGCGTGCCGGGCGCCGCCACGGCGACCACCCGCCCGCCCTCGATGAGAACGTCGGCGTGCATCTCGTCGGTAGCCGTGATGACAAGGCCGCCGGTGATCAGGGTACGGGTCATGGCGGGCATCTCCCCTGTTCCGGGATCGCCGGATCCCGGCGTAGACGTCGATAGGAACCGGGCGCTGACTCACCCCATGATGACGGGAACGAGGCCGCACGACACCGGTCGGCGCACGAAGCCGCGCCGAATGTCGACCGGATGCGGACCTGCGCGGCCTCGGGCCGCCGGGAGGGACAAATCACCCGATCACCACCGCGCTCCACGGCATGTCCCTGCGTGCGCGAGCTGCTGGTCCGCAACGGCTGGTCGTGTCAGGTGCCGGCGCGGCGGGGCCCTGCTGCGCGACGATGCGGCGGTGGAGACCTGGGTGAAGGAGACCTGGCCCCAGGTGGAAGCGCCGCGGCGGCCGTGAACGGCTGGATCTGCTTCGAAGATGAGGCGGGCCAGTCGCTGCGGCCGACGAAGGTCAGGATCTGGGGCCGCCGCGGGCACACGCCGGTCGTTTGGGTGCATGGCAGGCGCGGCAAGGGCAAGGTCACCATCGCCGGTCTGGCCTGCTACCGGCACGGACAGCGTTCCCGGTTCCTGCGCAAGCAGCACATCTACCGCGGCCGCAAGGGCGAGACCAAGAGCTTAACCTGGCGTGACTACTGCGACCTGCCCCGGTCGGCGCACGTCCAGCTCGGCGCCCCGATCGTCTTGGTGTGGGACAACCTCTCGGTGCATCTGCACCACGGCATGCAGGCGTTCATCGAGCGGACGGACTGGCTGACAGTCTTCCAGCTGCCGCCCTACGCGCCGGAATTGAACCCGGCGGAAGGGCTGTGGTCGGTGATCAAGGGCGGGGTGCTGGCAAACCTGGCCGCGGCCGGCCTCGAGCACCTGACGCGCGTCATCCGCCGCGGCTTGAAGATGATCCAGTACCGCCCGGACCTGGTCGACGGCTGCCTGGCCGCGACCGGCCTCACCTGATCACCCGTTGCCTCGCCCAGACCGGCTTGGTCATCGAACCCTGGTGAACCGCAACGGCCACTACGAGTTCAACCTGTGTCGTTCCCACGCCAGCGCCGCGGCACCACCGGATTGCCCGCGACCGGCGCACCGGCCGGTCCGACATCCGCAGGTCCGCCGCGATCTGCGCCATCCCGTCGCCAGCCTTGAATCCCTTGGCCAACTCCAACCGCACGGCCTCCCGCTTCTCCTGCTCGGCAGACGTCAACCCACCCCCCTGCCCTGCGCATGCCGCAGGGATCGCCACCCATCACGACACCCCGGACATCACGGATTCAATCTGAGCATCTGCCGTGCTTCTCGCGAAGACGTCGTTTGAGCTCAGCCAATTTCTCTGGATCCGCAACTCCCGGCTGCCGCGGCCACGATTCGAACAACGCGGGCCCTAGACCTTCATCTCTGAGAATATCAAATACTCTTGCCGAGACGACTAGCATTCTGGACTGGTCGGAACCAAAGTCGTCGACACCCGCCTCTCCATTAACATCAAGCCACACAAACTCAGGCAACGTTACGTTGGGATGCCGCTCCTCGAATTCCTCGGATTTCAATACCTCCACATCTCGAACAACGCATCCAGTGAGCGACTGCCCCGCTAGCCGATTCGCAACCCTATTAGTTGCGATGTACGTCCAGGCTCCTTCAACAATGCATCCTCCCAGCCATCCGTCGAACTCGTAAACCAGATTCACCGGGCGAGGGTAGCCTTGAGTTCGGTCAAATATCACTCCGGGCGCCGGGCCACCTGCAACCTCAGGTTCGATTCGATAGAACGAGGGAGGCTCACTGAATGAACCTGGGCGGGGTGAAGTAGTATCCATGTGTCCTGTCGATCCAATCCGCATAGTCTGCAATCTGCTGGCGGGTCGCGGTCGGATGGCTCTTGTAGAATCTATTCCACATGAGCCGTATGGTATGAAGATGCAGATCGCTATTTATCCCCTTCGGCACACCTCTCAGATTCCAGACACCATTCAGCTCGTCGGCGGTGAAGAGTCCGGGATACTTTGTGAGTACCTTCCTCTCAATTGCATGATGCACCCAAACCTGCCCACGCAAGTTCGGATTCACTTTGAAAAAGTTTCTCTGCCAGCACGACTCATTGTGTACGAGCACAGAAGTGTCGCCTACGAACACATAGTACGTGTGCAGGTCTTCGACCGTGAGGTTGTACATGTCTGCCGTGCCAGGCACGGCCTGCACCTTAAGGATCAGTGCGTGCTCGTCGGTGGCCGTATTCAGGGAGTGCCCAGGCGTGGGCGTGTCTCGGTTTCCGTGTATGCCCCTTCTTTGACGTGCTGCTGGTTTGGCTTCGGTTGATCACTCGGTGGTGTTCAGGCGGAAGCCGTCGAGGTCGATGCGGTCGCCGTCGCAGCCGACGAGGACGTTGATCGCGGCTTTCCAGTTGTGGGTCCGGCCGGTCGGGTTCGGGCGGTTGGGCTCGCGGTGGCGGATGGCGAGGTAGAGGACTTTCAGGGCGGCGTCTTCGCTGGGGAAGTGCCCGCGCCGCCGGCTGGCCTGCCGGAAGCGGGAGTTGAGGGACTCGATCATGGTGGTGTAGACGATCTTGCGGACGCCGGGTGGGAACTTCAGGAACTCGGCGAAGTGCACCCAGTTCTTGTATGGGTGTTCTCGCACGGCTTCGGCAAGCCAGTGGTCGGTCGTGGATGACGGGCAGCTCGCGGTCACCGCATCCGCGCCGTCGCAGGTCTTACCGAACAGGAGCTCGCGTGCCGCGAGCTCGGCCAGGTGGAGTGCAAGGGTGATGTCGCTGTGGGTGAGCCTGTGCGGGGTGATCACGGCGAAGGAGATGGGCGCGGAGCGCATCATCGCGAGGAGTCGCCACGAGCCCCGGCAGCAGCTCGCCGTCGAGTTCGGTGCGACGGACATCGTCACCGAGGGCGGCGACGAGGGCGTCGCCCGGATCAAGGACCTCACCGACGGGATCGGGGCCAGCTCGGTCCTCGAATGCGTCGACACGGCGGAGTCCAGGCAGCAGGTGCTGCACCCTGCCCGCACCGGTGCGGAGCCGTCTGCCCGACCTGATCGACCGGTTGCCGGCCGGACAGATCGACCCGGGGCGAGTCTTCGACCTCACGCTGCCCCTCGACCAGGTCGCCGAGGGCTACCGTGCCATGGACGAACGCCACGGTGACGGCCTGCCTGAAGCCCTGAGCGGCGCGTGGGCCGCCTGGACCGGCGGTCCCGCCCCGCCTCCTGAAGCACAGGCAGCAAGACCATTGCGGAACGCCTGCGGCATGAGCAGACTAACTGGGTACTCAGTCAGCCAGTTGCAGTGAGTGCATGCCCGTGCTCAGGAGGCAGCATGCCCGTCCCGAAGTTGCGCACCCGCCTCGCCCGGCGACGCAGCGACTCCCGCGTGTGGGGGCTCTTCGCGCTGCCCGGCACTGTCTGGATCGCCACCCTCTTCGCCGTCCCGTTCTACGCCGTGACCTCGGTCGCCTTCGGTTCGACAGATCCGATCTTCGGCGAACCGATCCCCGAATGGAACCCGCTCCACTGGCAGTTCACCACCTTCTCCGACGTCGTCGGGCGGGCCTTCGGCGGCGACCTCGGCCCGGTCCTGGCGCGCACCGGACTGTACGTCCTGACGGCTGTCGCCCTGTGTTCGCTGATCGGCTATCCAGTGGCGTACTACATCGCGCGGCTGGCCGGGAAGCGCCGCGGCCTGCTCCTCGCCCTGATCCTCGCACCGTGGTGGATCAACTATCTGACCCGCATGATGGCATGGCTCAACCTGCTCGCCGACGACGGCTGGGTGAACCGGCTGCTGCGCGCCGCCCGCATCATCGACGAACCCGTCAACTGGCTCTCCGGCAACGCCCTCACCGTGATCACGGCCCTGGTCTACGGATACCTGCCCTTCTTCATCGTGCCGCTCTTCGCCACCCTCGACAGGATCGACGGCCGGCTGCTGGAGGCCTCCCGCGATCTTGGAATGGGCGCCGTGCGGACCTTCTTCCGGGTGACGCTGCCGCTGAGCCGGCCGGGGCTGCTGACCGCCTGCGTGATCACCGCGCTGCCGATGTTCGGCGACTACTACACGAACACCCTGGTCTCCGGCTCCCCCAACACCTCGATGATCGGCAACCAGATCCAGCTGTACCTGCTGGGCGGCCCGCAGAAGGACGTGGGCGGCTCGCTGGTGCTGCTGCTGTCGGCGCTTCTCATGGTGCTGATGGCCTACTACCTGCACACGGTCCGCCGCGACGGCAAGGAAGGCTGACCCATGTCCCTCACGCTCCGCCGTCCTCCCGCGGGCACGAAGACCGTCCCGCGACGGCGCCGGCTGCGCCGCCGGCCCTGGGTGCTGGCCGGGATCACCTGGGCGTACATCCTGTGGTCGGTCCTGCCGGTGCTGGTCGCCGTGCAGTTCTCCTTCAACGCCGGGCGGTCGCGCAGCGTCTGGCAGGGCTTCTCGCTGCGCTGGTACATCGGCGACCCGGTGTCCTCGGTGCTGCACGACGCGTCGCTGCGGCTGGCCCTCACCAACAGCGTCGAACTGGCCGTCCTGACCACCCTCATCACCACGCCGCTGGGTGTCGCCCTCGCGCTCGGCCTCGCGCGCTGGCGCGGGCGGGGCAGCGGGGCGGCCAACTCCCTGATGCTGCTGCCGCTGGCGACGCCCGAGATCGTGATGGGCGGCGCCCTGTACCTGGTCTTCACCGACCTGTTCCGCTTCGTCCCGCTCGGCCCGGTCGCCCAGCTGCTCGGGCACGTCACGTTCTCGATCTCGTACGTCGTCGTCATCGTCCGGGCGCGGCTCGCGTCCGTCGGCACCGAGTACGAGACGGCCGCGCGGGATCTCGGCGCGACCCCGATGCGGGCGCTGCGCACCGTGCTCCTGCCGATCCTCGCCCCGTCCGTCTTCGCCGCCGCGATGATCGTCTTCGCCGGCTCCATGGACGACTTCGTGATCAGTGCCTTCCTCGCCTCCGACGCCTCCTCGGACACCGTGCCGATCAAGCTGTACAGCGCCGTACGGGCCACTCCGACGCCCGCGCTCAACGCGCTCGCCACCCTGCTGCTGCTGGGGTCCGCGCTCGCCCTGCTGCTGGCGTGGCTGGTGATCCGCAAGCGCGGCGGTTCGGGGGACGACAGCGCGCTGCGGCACCTGGCGTCGCTCGACTGAGCCGGGCATACGGCGAGGAGCCCCGGTGCGCGGACCGCACCGGGGCTCCTCGTTCGCCGTGCCTAGAGTGCCGCGGGGCCGGGGAGGTCGAGGAAGCCGGTTCCGCGCTTCTTCAGCTCGTTGGCGACGACCAGCCGTTGGATCTCGCTCGTGCCCTCCCAGATCCGATCCACCCGCAGCTCGCGGTACAGCCGCTCGACGGCGTACGCGCGGTCGTAGCCGCGGCCGCCGAAGATCTGCACGCACCGGTCGACGACGCGGCCCGCCGCCTCGCTCGCCGACAGCTTGGCGGCCGACGCCTTGGCGTGCAGGGTCTTGCGGACCGTGCCGTGGTCGGCCTCCCAGGCGACCTGGTGGGTGAAGGCCCGGTTGACCGCGATGTCGATCGCGCAGTCCGCCAGCATCGCCTCGATCATCTGGAAGTCGGCGATCGGCGAGCCGAACTGCCGGCGGCACATCGCCCAGTCGCGGGCCTCGCGCAGCGCCCGCTCGGCCGCGCCCACCGTACGCGCGGCGATCATCAGCCGCTCCTCGGTGAACCAGGCGCGGGTGATGTCGTAGCCGTCGCCGATGCCGCCCAGCACGCGGTCCGCGGGGACGAAGACGTCCTGGAACGTGAACTCGGGGTGCTCGTAGACGAAGGTGTGCATGAAACGCGGTGTGCGCGTCCGCGTGATACCCGGGGTGTCCATGTCCACGAGGAGGAGCGTCGGGCTGCGGTCCTCCCCCGCCGCGGCGAGCAGCACCATGAAGTCGGCGTGGTCGCCGACGGTCACGAACCACTTCTCACCGTCGACCAGCCAGCCGCCGTCCGTCCGCGTGGCCGTGGTGGCGAGGGTCCGCGGGTCGGAACCGGCCTCGGGCTCGGTGACGGCGTAGCAGTCGCGGCGCTCGCCGCGGATCACCGGCTCGAGGTATTCGGCGCGCTGCGCGTCCGTGCAGAACCGCAGGGCGTTCGCGGGCCGCCAGACTGTGTCCCACAGGGCACCCGTCAGTCTGCCGAGCTGCTCCTGGACGATGACCTGGTCGAGGATCGACAGGCCCGCACCGCCCCATTCGGCCGGCATGTTGACGGCCTGCAGTCCGGCTGCGAGCACCTCCTGGCGGATCTTGGCGTGGGCCTCGGCGGGCAGGCCGTTGTCGCGCTCGCAGTCGTCCTCGTACTGCCGGATGAAGCCGGTGAGCGCGGCAGCGCGCGCACGCAGGTCAAGTTGCTCCGGGGTGTAGCTGAAGTCCATGACGCTCCTTCGTGTCGGTCAGTGCAGGGGTCAGTGCGTCGTTCCGTCGGCCGGGGCGGCCAGGACCACCCGGGCGTCGAGGGCGAGTGCGCCGCCCGGGGTGAGCAGCAGCGGGTTCACCTCGGCCTCCGCGATCTCGGGATGGGCGGCGGCGAACGCGCCCACCGCCGCCACGGCCTCGGCCGCGGCGTCGAGGTCCACGGCGGGCCTGCCGCGTACGCCGGACAGCAGCGCCGCACCGCGCAGCCGGCCGAGCAGCGCATGGGCCTGCGGGACGGTGACGGGGGCCAGGGCGAAGACGACGTCGCCCAGGACCTCGGTGAGGACGCCGCCGAGGCCCACCATCAGGACGGGTCCGAAGCGCGGGTCGCGGCGCGAGCCCACGATCAGCTCGACGCCCTCGCCCAGGTCGGCCATCTCCTCGACGGAGTACGCCGGTGCACGCAGCCGCGCGTGCATGCTCCGGTACGCGGCCAGCAGCGCCTCGCCGTCGCGCAGCCCGAGGGCGACTCCGCCCGCGTCGGACTTGTGCAGCAGGCCGGTGGCCTTCAGCACGTACGGGGGCCGCAGTCCGCGGGCGGCACGGATCACACCCGCGGCGTCGGCGGCGGTCTGCGACCGGGGGAAGGCGAGTCCGGCGGCGGCCAGCAGCGCGCGGTCGGACAGGTAGCCGGTCGCGGTGACGGGCGGCGCCGGTTCGGGGAGCGCGCCGGGGGCAGCGCCCGGTCCTCCGGACGCGGCGGCGAGCGCGGCCAGCGCGCGCACGGCGTCCTCGGTCGCCCCGTACACCGGCAGGCCGCCGGCGGCGAGGATGCGGCAGGAGGGCGCGTCCGGGTACATGCTCTGGACGACGACGGGTTTGGTGCCCGCCCGCGCCGCACCGATCAGCGCGCGTGCCGCGGCCTGTTCGGCACCGTCGGCGTCGCCCAGGCCTTGCGCGTGGACTGCATCGCGCCGGCCATCCGCACCGCCTGCATCGCCCAGGCCTTCCCCACCGCCCGCACCGCCCGGCCCTCCCCCACCCTCCGCGTCGCCCAGACCTTCTCCCGCGGCGGAGTAGCCGCCGAAGTAGCCGGTGAGCAGGACCGCGTCGACCTCCCGCGCGGCGAGCAGGGCCGCCGTGCCCCGGGCGTAGCACTGCGGGTCCTGCTCCCCGAGCCCGGCGAGGTCGACGGGATTGTGCGCCGGGGAGTTCACCCACAGCGCGTCGCTGACGGCGCTGCGGGTGTCAGGGCCGAGTTCGGGCACGCTCAGCCCGGCGGCGTCGAGGATGTCGGCGGCGACCGTGCCGTGGCCGCCGCCGTCGGTGAGGACCGCAACCCGCGCGACGGGGGTGGGCGGCGGGGCGGCGTGCAGCGCGGCGATGACGGTCGCGAACTCCCGCAGGCCGCGCACCCGGTGGATGCCGCTGTCCCGGCACACGGCGTCGACGACGGCGCTGGGGCTGGTCATCGAACCGGTGTGGGAGAGCGCGCCGCGAATCGCGGCGGCACTGCTGCCCGGGGCGAGCAGCACGACGGGCCGGCCGAGCGCCGCCGCCTCGGCCGCCCCGGCGGCGAAGGCACGGCCGTCGCGGAAGTCCTCCGCGTACACGGCGATGACCCTCGTACGCGGGTGCCTGGCGCAGTCGCGGACCAGCTCGACGAGGGTGACGTCGGCCTGGTTGCCCAGCGAGACGAACCGGGAGAAGCCGTGGCCGGTGCGCTCAAGGCACAGCCGCAGCTCGAGACCCGCGTTGCCGCTCTGGCTGAGCAGGGCGACACCGCCGTCGCGGAAGCTGTCCGAGCTGAGGTGCAGATCGGTGGAGTTGTCGGCGAGGCCGAGGCAGTTCGGGCCGACCATGACCGCGCCCGCCGCCCTGATCCTGGCGACGGCGCCGAGCTGGACCGCCTCGCCCTCGGGCCCGAGTTCGCCGAGCCCGGCGGTGATCGCGACGAGGGCGCGCGCCCCGCATTCGAGCGCCTCGTCCACGGCCTGCGCGAAGCCGGCGGCGGGGACGCTGAGCAGGGCCAGGTCGACCGGCTCGCCTATCGCGCGCAGCGAGGTGGCGGCGCGCCGGCCGAGGATCTCGCCGCCACCCCGGTTCACCAGGTGTACGGGGCGCCGGGCGGCACCGCGCAGCGCCTGCCGGGCGACGGCGAAGCCCCATTTCGCGGGATCGGCGCTGGCGCCGACGACGGCTACGGAGCGCGGATCGAACAGGGCGGACAGGTCACGTGGCGGTGGGCCGGCGGACGGCTGCATGGTGGGCCTTTCTGCGACGGGTCAGGAGAGACGGAGGGCCTTGACGGGGCAGATGCGTACGGCGGCCTCGGCGGCGGTGCGCTGCGGCTGGGGGACGTCGGCCGCCGCGGGCAGCAGTCCTGCGTACCCCCAGTCGTCGAGGTCGACGAGGCCGGGGGCCTTCTCGTGGCACAGGCCGTAGCCCTGGCAGAGGGTGGCGTCGATGCGGAGTTGCATGAGGGGGCTCCTGAAGGTCGTTCGGTTGTCCGGGAGTGGGGCCGGCGGGCTCGGGCACTCAACCCGGTCCGGGCAGTGGGCCGTTCGGGCGCTCAGCCCGGTTCGGGCAGTCGGCCCGTTCGGGCGCTCAGCCCGGTTCGGGCGTGATGCCCAGTTCGAGCTCGAAGCGGGTGCGGCGGCGGAAGGGACCGGCCGCCGCGCAGTGCGGGCAACGGCGTTCGAGGTGTGCCGCTACGGCGTCCGGCCGCGACCGCAGCAGCGCCGCCGCGTTGGCCGTGGCCGCGTCGAGCAGCCCGCACGCCCCGCGGCCGCGCAGCGTCTCGGACCAGCGCCGCAGCTGGTCGACCTGCACCGGCTGCGCCTCCCCCCGGCACAGCCGGGCGACGGCGTCGGCCATCGCCGCCGTACCGCGCAGGCACGCGCCGCACTGTCGGGCGCTCTCCGTGGCGAGGTAGGCGAGGATGTCGCCCGCGGCGTGCACGGGGCAGTCCGCAGGCCCGAGGGCGACGACTGCGCCGCAGCCCAGTTGCGCTCCCTGCGCGCGCAGCCGAACCGGTTCGAGGACCACGTCGGGCCCGGCCGGGAGCAGACCGCCGAAGTAGCCGCCGATCAGCACATGGGTCGCTTGGCCGGCGGTACCGGCGTGGTGCTCCATGAGGTCCGCCAGGCTTGTCCCGTACGGCAGTTCGTACAGGGCGGGCGGCGCTCCGAGCCCCGACACCGTGGCGAGGAAGCTGTCCGCGCTGCGCGTCGCCCCCGAGGCGAGCAGCGCCAGCCGGGCGAGGGTCTCGACGTTGAGGACGAGTGTCGGACCGCCGCCCACGCCGGCCTCGAACACCCGCGGCGGTTTGGCCGTGGGCAGCGCCGGGCCGCCGGACAGATGGCGGACCAGAGCGGACTCCTCGCCGGTGACGTACGCCTCGGGCACCACGCGGACGACGACCCGCGGTCCTCGTGCCGAGGGCCGCTCCCGCAGGGCCTGTTCGAGCGATCGCGCCGCCGTCCGGTCGCTGACGGCGACGTATGCCGTATCGGCGCGTACCGCCGTCGCCGCCTGCGCGATGCCGTCGAGGACCAGGTGGGGGCGCATCCGGGTGAGGAAGCGGTCCTTCACGCTGGCCGGTTCGCCCTCGGCGCCGTTGGCCAGCACGGTACGGGGGCCCGGCGGGCGGTTGTTGACGCCCACGATCTTCGCGGCGGCCGGAAACCCCGCGCCGCCGCGACCGCGCAGGCCCGCCGCCGTCAGCCTGCGCAGGAGTTCGGCGGTGGGCAGCGGACCCCGGTAACCGCCCGCGGCACGATACGCGTCTGCGTCCTGCCGCAACTGCGGATCCGGGCCGACAAGCAGGCCCGGACCGCCGAGGGCGGCGATGCGGCGGACCTGTTCCGGGCCGCCTCCGATCCCGGTCGGCGCCGTCAGCGGATGCATCGCGGCCCCGTTCCCGGCGCGGCGAGACGGCGGCGCAGGCCCTGGACGGACCGGTCGAGTGCGGCGCGCTGGGCGGTGGTGCGGGCGTAGGCGTCGCCCGGCAGGCCGACGAGCAGGCGGAGATGTTCGGCGAGCAGCTCGCCGGCGGCGAGTGCGGGCGCGAGCTGGGCCGTACCGCCCTCGCGGGCCGCCCGGCCGACCAGGGTGACGGCCTCGTCGAGCCCGGCGAGCCAGGTTCGGGCGGTGCCGCGCAGCACGAGGCGCTCCATGCGCCGCCGTTCGGCGCGTACTCGCGCGGCCGCGTCGGGCCGGGGCGATCGCCCGCCGGGGGGTCGGAGGCCGGCAAGCAGGTCGGGGAGCAGGTGCTCGGGTTCGGGGGTAAGGCTCAGCCAGGCGAGCCTGCGGGCGGATCGGGATGCCCTCACGGCGGATGCCTCCTCGGTCACCGTTGTCCGTTCGAGCCTAACTGGTCAACCAGTCAGTGGGGTAGTCTCCTGTGAAGGTGAGAGCTCCCGGAAGCTCAAGAACCACGAGAATTCCGGGGCACATCCCCCGCCATGCCCCAGATGCCGCAGCGGGTCGCAGCGGGTCGCAGCCGCTTGCCACTGACCACCCGACCAGCCGCAGGGGATGTGGCTCCATCTGCCCGACCGAATCCACCTCACAGGAGCGGACGATGACGGAACCCAGCACCGCGGCCGCGAACGCACCCCTGCTTCCCGCCTACTACACCGACACGGCCGTCCTGGCCGCCGAACAGCGCCGCATCTTCGCCCGCACATGGCAGCTCGCCGGCCACGAGACCGACCTGCCCGGCCCGGGCTCCAGGATCGTCGCGCGGGCCGGCGACCAGGAGGTGGTCGTCGTCCGCGACGAGGAAGGCGCTCTGCACGCCCACCGCAACGTGTGCCGCCACCGCGGCGCCCGCCTGGTCACCGGACCCGAGCAGCACGCGGCGATCCGCTGCCCGTACCACGGCTGGACGTACTGCCTCGACGGCCGGCTCGTCGGCGCGCCCGAGGGCCGCCGCTTCTCCGCGCCGCTGCACCTGCCCTCGCTCGGGCTGCTGCCGGCCCGGGTGGAGGTCTGGCACGGGCTGGTGTTCGTCAACCTCCATCTACAGGCAGCTCCCCTGGCCGATCAGTTGCTGGGGCTCGACGCGCTGATCGGCCGCTATCTCGGCGAACTGGTGCCGGTGGGGGCCGCCAGGATCCACCACGCCGCGGACTCCCCCGGGCGGGTCGTCGCCACCGACGCGAACTGGAAGGTCGCCGTCGACAACTACCTGGAGGGCTACCACGTCCCCGTCGCCCACCCCGGTCTGATGCGGCTGCTCGACTACCCCCGCTACTCCGCCGAGGTCAGCCCCGGCTACGCCTACTTCGAGGCCCCGCTGCGCGCGACCCGCAGCGCCAACCGGATGGAACGCCTCTACCAGCGCCTGGTCAGTCCCATGCCCGGGCTGCTGCCCGAGGACCGGGGCGTGTGGCGTTACGTCGCGGTGTACCCCAACACGATGATCGACCTCAGTGCCGACTGCGTCGGTGCCTGGTCCATGATCCCGGACGGCGTCGATCGCACGCTGCTGCCCGGGGCGGTCTACCGCCACCCGGACGCCGGCTGGCGGACGAGACTGGCCCAGGCCGCGGGCCGCAGGGTCAACGACCTCGTCACCCACGAGGACGACGACATCGTCACCCGCGTCCAGGCGGGCCTGCGCACCCCCGGCTTCACACCCGGCCCCCTCTCGGAGCGCGAGGCGGCCCTCGGCTGGTTCGCCGGCCGCATCCGCACCGACCTCGGCCGGACGTGACCCCGGCCGACGCACGCGGGTGCGGGCGCGAGCC
>NZ_JBFAXR010000029.1:0-74125 GCF_040680895.1 Streptomyces sp. NPDC051940
CGCGCGGCGTGTGGGGGGTGGGGGGGGCGGGCGCGGGCGGCGGGGGGGGCGCAGGCCCCCGGGCTGCTGCCCGCTCGGGCGGGGCGGGCAGCGTCGCTGCGGGCAGGGGGCCCGGATCCGGCAGGGTGATCCTGGCCAGCCCGCAGAGCTGGTCCTCCGTCGCGTACGGCAGACGGAGCTCGCCGGAGGCGGTCCACAAGGCGGTGCCCGGGACCCAGCCCAGCGGCGGTGGCAGATGGCGAAGTTCGCGGTCCCCGGGCCGCCAGACGCCGAGCCACATGCCCGCCGGTCCGTCCAGCCGCAGGGCCACCCCGCAGCGTTCGGGGGTCAGCACCTGGCCGGGCTGGACGGCGAGCGGGGTGAGCGTCGCGCCGGGCACCCTCAGCGAGAACCGCACCGGGCGCAGACTGCCCAGCACACCCCAGCCGAGACGGTCCTCGCCGGGCGCGTCCGAGCGGACGAGCAGCAGACCGCTGTCCGGATCCGCCAGCAGCAGGCGGTCGTTGCTGTCGTCCGTGATCTGCAGCAGAGGGGTGACGTCTCCGGCGCGCGAAAGGTCGACGGCCACGGTCTTCGTACGGCCGTCGAGTTCGCGGTCCAGTGCCAGCAGCGCCCCGCCGCGGTCCAGCCAGCGGCCGCCCGTGCACCGGCCGGGCACCTCGGCGGCCAGGGCCGGGCCCGGCCCGCCGCCGTGCACCAGCCACACCTTCGTCGAGGCGTCGCCCGGGGCCAGCGCGTACACCTCGCCCCGGTCCACGGCCGGCGGGACGAGTAGCAGCTCCTCCGCCTCGACCGCCCCGCACTGCTGCTCGCCCGTGGCCGGTCCCGAGGGGTAGAGCAGGGAGAGCTGATGCCTGCCGTCGGTGAGCCGGCGGATCAGCACCCGGCCGTCCGGCAGCGGCAGGACCGTGCTCTGCGAGTCCTCGGGCTGCGCACAGGGCAGCGGCACGGTGTACGGCTCGGGGCCGCCCAGCGTCCACCGCTCCGGGTACCAGTTCTCGGCGCGGTCCGTGGCCAGACAGGCGGCGTACGAACCGTCCGCCGCGATCGTGAACCCCGTACGCCGTGCCGTCGTGCCGTCGTCAGCTGTCGTCTCCAGGGCTGCCGTCGTCGTCATGCCGGCTCCACCTCCCGGTGCCCGAACGTAGGGTTCGCACTTCCAGACGAACAACGCGAGTCGGTGACCTTCACACATAAGGGTGGCGGTTGGAGCGTTTGGGCTGCGGGGGTTCGGAAGGGTGTGCTTCGGCAGAGGGCGGTTGTGAATCCGCGTGTCCCGTGTGATTAGGTAAGGCTCACCTAAAGAGCCTTGATCTGGAGAGTTCCCGATGTCCGTACGCCGCCGAGGCATACCCGCCGTCGCCGTGGCCGTCGCAGCCGCCCTGTCCCTCGCCGCCTGCGGGTCCTCCGGATCCGACAGCGGTACGGAGGGCAAGCCGGCGCACGACAAGAAGTCGGTCGCCCAGGGCGGCGAGGACTTCTCCTCCGCCGCGAAGGAGACCGCCGCCCTCGGCACCGACGCGAAGCCGGGCGAGTGGCCGCGCACCATCAAGCACCGGATGGGCGAGACCGTCCTCGAGTCGGAGCCGAAGCGGGTCGTCGTCCTCGACGTCGGCGAGCTGGACAACGTCGTCTCCCTCGGCGTGCAGCCCGTCGGCTACAGCCCCACCGAGGGCGACGACGGCATCCCCGGCTACCTCGCCGCCAAGGCGGGCGAGCCGAAGTCCGTCGGCACGATCAACAACCTCAACCTCGAGGCGATCGCGGGCCTGAAGCCCGATCTGATCCTGGGCAGCGAGCTGCGGGCCGCGGACAAGTACGACGCGCTGTCGAAGATCGCGCCGACCGTCTTCTCCATCCGCCCCGGCTTCACCTGGAAGGAGAACTTCCTGCTGAACGCCGCCGCCCTCGACAAGACCGCGGAGGCGGAGCAGCAGCTGGCCGCGTACCAGGCCGAGGCGGAGAAGCTCGGCGCGGACCTCGGCGCGGACAAGCCGACCATCACCATGCTCCGCTTCATGCCGGGCAAGATCCGGCTGTACGCGAAGGCGTCCTTCATCGGCACGATCCTCGAGGACGTCGGGCTGCCGCGGCCGAAGAACCAGCAGATCAACGATCTGGCGGCGGAGATCAGCCCGGAGCGGATCGACGAGGCCGACGCGGACTGGATCTTCACCGGCGTCTACGGCGACCCGAAGGCCACGGCCCGCACCCAGGCCCAGGGCAACCCCCTGTGGAAGAACCTCGGCGCGGTCAAGGCCGGCCAGGCGAAGGACGTCCCGGACGAGACGTGGTACCTCGGCCTCGGCGTGACCGCGGCCCACGAGGTCCTCGCGGACCTGCGCGAGCAGCTGGTCAAGTAGCCGGCGCCGGGGCCGCGGCCCCGGACCCCACCCCCGCCCGCCCTGGTTGTCCACAGGTGGGCGGGGGTGTCGGCGGTGGGGGCGGTAGCCTTGGGCCGTGCCCGTTCTGCAGGAAGTCATCGCCGCCCTCGAAGCACTCTGGCCCCCCGACCGGGCCGAGTCCTGGGATGCCGTCGGCACCGTCTGCGGTGACCCGGAGGCGGCCGTCACGCGCGTCCTGTTCGCCGTGGATCCCGTCCAGGAGGTCGTCGACGAGGCCGTGAAGCTGGGCGCGGACCTGCTGGTCACGCACCACCCGCTCTATCTGCGCGGCACGTCCACCGTGTCGGCGGCGACCTTCAAGGGCCGCGTCGTCCACACGCTTATCAAGAACGACATCGCGCTGCACGTCGCCCACACCAACGCCGACCGCGCCGACCCCGGCGTCTCCGACGCCCTCGCGGGCGCGCTCGGTCTGCGGATCACCGGGCCGCTCGTCCCCGACGAGACCGATCCCGGCGGCAGGCGCGGCCTCGGCCGCGTCTGCGAGCTCGACACCCCGATGACCCTCGCCGCCTTCGCCGACCTCGCCGCCGCCCGGCTGCCGCGCACCGCGCAGGGCATCCGCGTCGCCGGCGACCCGCACCGCGAGGTGCGCACGGTCGCCGTCTGCGGCGGCTCCGGCGACAGCCTCTTCGCCGATGTACGACGTGCGGGCGCCGACGTCTATCTGACGGCCGACCTGCGCCACCACCCGGTGTCCGAGGCCCAGCAGCAGGGCCTCTCCGGCGACGGCCGCCCGTTCCTGGTGGACGCCGCGCACTGGGCCACCGAATGGCCCTGGTGCGAGCAGGCCGCCGCCCAGCTCGACCAGATCTCCGACCGGAAGGGCTGGGACCTGCGCGTGCATGTCTCGTCCCTGGTCACCGATCCCTGGACGGCTCTCTCCGTCCCGCCCTCCAGCCCTCCTCACTCCACGGAGCATCTCGCTTGAACGCCGCGCCCGCCGACCAGATCCGCCTCCTGGACGTCCAGGCCCTCGACGTCCGGCTGACCCAGCTCGCGCACAAGCGCAAGAACCTGCCCGAGCACGCAGAGATCACCGGCCTCGAGGCCGACCTCAAGCAGCAGCGCGACCTGCTGATCGCCGCCCAGACCGAGGACTCCGACACGGCCCGCGAGCAGACCAAGGCCGAGCAGGACGTCGACCAGGTCCGCCAGCGCGCCGCCCGCGACCAGAAGCGCCTCGACTCCGGCGCCGTCACGTCCCCCAAGGACCTCGAGAACCTGCAGCGCGAGATCGTCTCCCTCGCCCGCCGCCAGAGCGATCTGGAGGACGTCGTCCTGGAGGTCATGGAGCGCCGCGAGTCCGCCCAGGAGCGCGTCACCGAGCTGACCGAGCGGGTGAGCTCCGTCGAGGCGAAGGTCGCCGACGCGACCACCCGCCGCGACACCGTGGTGTCCGAGATCGACGCCGAGGCCGGCACGGTCGGCAAGGAGCGCGAGGTCATCGCGGGCTCGGTGCCCGCAGATCTGCTGAAGCTCTACGACAGGCTGCGCCAGCAGCAGGGCGGTGTCGGCGCGGCCCGGCTCTTCCAGAAGCGCTGCGAGGGCTGCCGCCAGGAGCTGGCGATCACCGAGCTCAACGAGATCCGCGCCGCCGCCCCCGACACGGTGGTGCGGTGCGAGAACTGCAGCCGCATCCTGGTCCGTACGCCCGAGTCCGGCATCTGAGCGCTCGCGTCATGGGCAGGCGTTTCATCGTGGAGGCGGACGGCGGCTCCCGGGGCAACCCGGGGCCCGCGGGCTACGGCGCCCTGGTCCGTGACGCCGCGACCGGCGGCGTACTGGCGGAGGCCGCCGAGTACATCGGGGTCGCGACGAACAACGTCGCCGAGTACCGCGGGCTGGTCGCCGGTCTGCGGGCCGCGCGCGAGCTGGACCCGTCCGCGTCCGTACAGGTGCGGATGGACTCCAAGCTGGTCGTGGAGCAGATGTCGGGCCGCTGGAAGATCAAGCACCCCGACATGAAGCCGCTCGCCGCCGAGGCGCGGGAGGTCCTCCCCGCCGGGCAGGTGTCGTACGAGTGGATCCCGCGCGAGAAGAACAAGCACGCGGACCGGCTCGCCAACGAGGCCATGGACGCGGGCAAGCGGGGCGAGCAGTGGTCACCGCGGGCCTCCTCGGCCGCGCTGCAGGTCGCCGAGGAACCCGAGGCGGAGGAGGCGGAACCCGCGCCCCGGCCCGTCGGCTGGGCGGCGGACCTCGGGACGCCGACGACGCTCGTCCTGCTGCGGCACGGGGAGACCCCGCTGACCCCGCAGAAGCGGTTCTCCGGTACGGGCGATCCGTCGCTGTCCGACGCCGGCCGCCGGCAGGCCGCCTCGGTCGCGTCCCTCCTTGCGTCGCGCGGCACGGTGCAGGCGATCGTCAGCTCGCCGCTGGCCCGGTGCCGGGAGACGGCCTCGGTGGTCGCGGGCCGGCTCGGACTCCAGGTGCGGGTCGAGGACGCGCTGCGGGAGACGGACTTCGGCGCGTGGGAGGGGCTGACGTTCGCGGAGGTCCAGGAGCGCCATCCGGACGATCTGGCGGCGTGGCTGAAGTCCTCGCAGGCCCAGCCGACGGGCGGCGGCGAGTCCTTCGCCGCGGTCGCGCGGCGGGTGGCGGTGGCCCGGGACAAGCTGCTCGCGCGGTACGCGGGCAAGACGGTGCTCGTCGTCACGCATGTGACGCCGGTGAAGACGCTGGTGCGGCTGGCGCTGGGGGCGCCGCCGGAGTCGATGTTCCGGATGGAGCTCGCGGCCGCGTCGCTGTCGGCTGTCGCGTACTACGGGGACGGCAACGCGTCGGTGCGGCTGCTGAACGACACGGCACACCTGCGCTGAGGCGGGTGGCGCCCCCGCGCCCCCGCCCGGTCAGCCCAGGGACGCCGCCTCCGCGGCCAGCTTCTCCACCCGGGCCCAGTCCCCGGCCGCCAGGGCGTCCGCCGGGACCATCCACGAGCCGCCCACGCAGGCGACGTTGGGGAGGGCGAGGTAGGACGGCGCCGAGGCCGGGGTGATGCCGCCCGTGGGGCAGAAACGGGCCTGGGGGAGGGGGGACGCCAGGGACTTCAGGTATGCCGTGCCGCCCGCGGCCTCCGCCGGGAAGAACTTCAGCTCGTCCACCCCCAGCTCCAGCAGCCGCACGACCTCCGACACGGTCGACACCCCGGGCAGGAACGGCACTCCCGTCGCGCGCATCGCGTCCAGCAGCCCCTCGCTCCAGCCGGGGCTGACCAGGAACCGCGCACCAGCCTCGACCGCCCGCGCCGGGTCCCCGGCCCGCACCACGGTGCCGGCGCCGACCACGGCGTCCGGCACCTCGTCCCGTACCGCCCGGATCGCGTCCAGGCCGGCCGCCGTCCGCAGCGTGATCTCGATCGCCGTCAGCCCGCCCCGTACCAGCGCACGCGCCATCGGGACGGCCTGCACGGCGTCGTCGATGACGACGACGGGGATGACGGGGGCGATGGTGAGGACGGAGGTGGGGGCGGTGGCGCTCATGCCGGTCATCCTGCCCGGGTGGGAAACGCCGTGCAACGCGCGTTGCGCGGGGTGCAACGCGTCAGGGGCGGTCCGGTACGGCGCTCACCGGCGGCCCAGCGTGGTGGTCCCCGGTGCCGCTCGGTGGCCGAGGCCCGTGCGGTACGCGTCGAGCGCCGCCTCCGTACGGCCCGCGCGGCGGAAGAGGTCGCCCAGCAGCCGGCAGAGGTCGGCGAGGTCGCCGGCCGCGCCCGCGTTCTCCAGCAGGGACAGGGCGAGGACGTAGTGCTCCTCCGCCGTCTCGTCCGCGCCCCGGTCCTCCGCCATCAGGCCCAGCAGCCGGTGCGCGGCGGCGGCGTGCACGGCGCCGAAGTCCTGGCGGGCCGGGTCCAGCAGGCTGGTGAGCAGCTCCTCGGCCTCGTCCGCCTTGTCGCGGCGGCGCAGTACGTCGGCCAGCTCCACCTCCACCTGCGTGGTGTACAGCACGGCGCGCTTCTCCGCGAGCATGGCGCGGGCCGTACGCAGCTCCTGCTCGGCCAGTTCGAGGTTGTCGTGCTGGGCGTGGACGTAACCGCGCATCCAGTGGCAGTGGGCCAGCTCGGTCCGGATGTGCAGCTGCTGGTACAGGTCGGCGGCCTTGGCGAGTGAGGCGTCGGCCTCCGCTATCCGGCCCTCGGCGATCAGCGTGCGGGCCACCGCGCGGTGCAGGGACGCGATCGCGGCGGGGTCGGAGACCTTCGGGGCCAGGGCGAGGGCCAGTTCGGCGGCCTGGGCGGCGCGGGCGTGGGAGCCGAGGTCCATGTACGGGCCGATGGACGCGGAATGGAGCAGGAGCAGGGCGTCGGGGTCGTTGAGACCGGCGACGTTCAGCTCCTCCAGGGCGGTCTCCAGGAGGTAGATGGAGTAGCGGAGTTCACCGGCGAGCAGATGCGCGACCGCGCGCCCGCGTACGGCGCGTGCGCGCTGGGCGGGCGGGGCGTCGGCGAGGAGGCGCTGCGCCTCCTCGAAGTGCGTGCGGGCGTCCCGCAGCTCGCCCATCTCCATCGCGCAGTGCCCCAGCCCCATCAGGGCGGTGGCCCGTTCGTCGTCCAGGCCGAGTTCGGTGGCCTCCGCGAGCAGCTGCGCGTAGCTCTTCGACGCCTCCGCCGGGTCGCCCGTCGCCAGGGCTCGCTGCGCGTCGGTGAGCTTGGCGCGCAGCACGGTCGCCAGCTGGGCGGGGCGGCCGGTGGCCAGCTCCTCCGCGGAGACGCCGAGGCGTTCGGCGAGATGGCGCAGGGCGGCGGGGGAGGGGTTCACCTTGCCGGCCTCGAGTGTGGAGACGTAGGCCGCGCTGTACGCCGGCTCGGCCAGCTGGCGCTGGGTGAGGCCGAGTTCCGTACGCAGGCGCAGGACGCGTCTGCCGATTTCGGCGGGGGTGTCGCCGCCCAGGGCCGGCAGCTGCTGTTCGGCGGTCATGGCGCCGTCCTTCCTTCCTTCCATCCGTCCGCGCGTCGCGCTGCGCGCTTTAGCGTCCGGGCGGTTGTGTGCCCCGCGGCCCCCCGTGGCCGGTGCGCGTGAGGGCAACTCTATGCAGCGCGGCTCCGTGTGGCACGGGGCCGGAGCGGATCAGTTGGCGAAATCGGCGCACGTGTCGGTACGCGTCCCGCCTTCGGCGGTTGCGGGTGGGCGGGTTGCGTCCGCGGCCGGCGCCGCCCCGCGCCTTCGGCGCCTCGTCCGGCCTTTGCCGGGTGGGCGGTTTGCGTTTGCCGCCGGCGCCGCCCCGCGCCTTCGGCGCGGGGATTGCCCCCACCCACACGCCACCCGTCACCGTTCCGCCAGGTCACCGTCGGCGCCTGGGAGGCCAGGTCGCCCTCGGCGTCTGGGGAGGCGTGCGGTCCCCTCTTGCCTGGTCGCCCTCGGGTGCCTGGGGAGGCGTGCAAGTTCCTTGTCCGGTCGCGCCCGGCGTCGCGGGTGGACCGCAGGTCCCGTGCCCGGGCGCCCCCGGCGCCGCGGGCGGGCCGCAAGTCCCGTGCCCGGCCGCCCCCGGCGCCGCGGCAGGGCCGCAAGTCTCCCCGTATCTCCGGGGATTGACATGTGCATAGGGCGGGCCTAGCTTCTAGTGCGCGCTTAAGTGGCAGTTAAGTGTATTTACTTGGCCGTTTAAGCGTCCGCGGCAGCAAGCCGCAGCCACCCCGCCCGCCCCCCCGGAGGACCCCCGTGCACATACGCCTGGGAAGGCCCGCCTCCGCGGGTCTTGTCGCCGTTGCCCTCGCCCTGATCGGTGCCGCCCTCGCCCCCACAGCGACCGGCGCCGTCTCCGGCGACCGTACCGCCCGCGTCGAGTACTTCACCGACGGCGGGCACGGCCGTACCAAGGACGTGCCCGTCCGGGCGCCGCACCGCGACAGCGCGCGGCCGCTCTCCGCCGTCGAGGCCGCGGCCGACGGGGCCGTGACGCCCCTGTCGCAGACCGGGTCCACCGGCGAGCGGCTCGACGTCGCCGTCATCGGCGACGGCTACACGCTTGCCGAGCAGGACGGCTTCCTGGCGGACGCCCGCGCCCGCTGGGCCGAGGTCAGCGCGATCGAGCCGTACCGCAGCTATACCGGCCTGATGAACGTCTGGGCCGTCGGCGCCGTCTCCAACCAGTCCGGCATCTCCGGCGACCCGACCTCCGACGTCGTACGCGACACCGCCCTCGGCAGCTACTTCTGGTGCGACGGCATCGAGCGCCTGATCTGCGCCGACCTGGACAAGGTCAAGTCCTACGCCGATCTCGCCCCTGCGGCCGACCTGGTGGTCGTCATCTCCAACTCCGCCAAGTACGGCGGCGCCGGCTACCAGGAGCTGCAGGACGACTACGGCTACGCGGGCGTCTCAACCCTCTCCTCCGACAACGCCCGCTCCAGCCTGATCGCCGCGCACGAGATCGGCCACTCCATCGGCTTCCTGGCCGACGAGTACACGTACCCGACCTACGGCACGTACCACGGCGGCGAGGTCCCGTACCCCAACTCCTCCGTGCTCACCGCCGACCGGATGGCCGCCCGGCAGACGAAGTGGCACCGCTGGCTGGGCGAGGCCGATCCGTCGGGCGGCACCGTGGGCACGTACGAGGGAGCCTTCTACCACCCGCTGGGCATCTACCGCCCCACCCAGACCTCGATCATGCTCACGCTCGCGAGCACGGAGTTCAACCTCCCCAGCCGCGAGGCACTGATCGCCGGCTTCTACGACTACGCCGTCCCCCTCAGCGGCGCCTCCGGCGGCGCCACCGCGACGGACCGCGACACCCCGGTCTCCGTCACCCTCGCCCCGCTCACCCCCGGGCTGTCGGACCTGCAGGTCCGCTGGTACGTCGACGGCCGCGAGGCGACCGCGGCCCGCGGCGCCACCCAGGTCGTGCCGGGCGACCTCGGCGTCCCAGCCGGCGACGGCCGCACCCACGCGGTGCAGGCCCGGGTCACCGACATGACGGCGTCGCTCCGCGACCCGGACCTGCGCGCCGGTACGACGGCGACGCGGACGTGGCTGGTGACCGGCTGACCCCGGGCGGGGTACGCGGAACGATCCGACGCGGTACCCCGCCCGCGACCGCTCACCGGCCCCACACCGGCGGCTCACCCCAGACGCCGCTCCAGGAACGCCAGCGTCGCCCGCATCGACGCCGGCCACTGGGGGCCGAACGTGTGCCCCTCGCCCCGGTAGACGCGCAGCTCCACGTCCTTGCCGGCGCGTTCGAGGGCCGCCACCGTCTGCCGTGTCCAGCGGATGGGGCAGCTGGTGTCCTGTGTGCCGTGGTGGATCAGCAGCGGTTCGGTGATCCGGTCGAAGTACGTGGCGGGGGAGACCTGCCGCCAGAACTCCGGGTCCGACCGGGGCGTTCCGTGCTTGCGCTCGATGCGGCCCACGACCGGGTCGTCGTTCGGGCGCTGGAACCGGTCGATGTTCTCCTCCGGCCGGGAGCTCACCGGCGCGAACACCACCGCCGCGTCCACCAGTCCGGGCGCCGCGACCAGCGTGTTGTACACCACGCCGCCGCCCATGGAGCGGCCCAGCAGGCCGATCCGCCCGCCGTCGATCTCCGGGCGGCCGGAGGCGCGCAGCGCCAGGACCGCGCCGATCACGTCCTTCGTGTAACCGAGGCGCAGGTCGACGTCGTTGTCCGGATCCTTGTCGGAGCCGGCGTGGTTGCGGTAGTCGGTGTGCAGGACGACGTAGCCGTTGCGGGCCAGCAGGTCCTGTTCGCGGGCGAGTCCGCGGCCGGTGGTGTAGATGTCCGGGTCGATGTGCCCGTGGGTGAGCACGAGCGCGGGGAACGGGCCGTCGCCGCGCGGGATGTTCATGATGCCCGAGATCGTCAGGCCGTCGGTCCGGTACGTGACCTCGTAGCCCGTGTACGAGCCGGTGCGCACCCGTACGCGGCCCAGCCGCAGGTCCGAGCCGTCGTGCTCGTGCTCGATCAGGGCCGGGATCGACACCGGGTCCACGGGACCCGGCGACGGCGAGGGAGACGGAGACGTAGACGGTGACGCGGACCGGCTGGGCGGTGCCGTGGTGGGCGCCGCGTCCGTCCCGCCGCCGTCCGTGCAGCCGGTGGCGACCGCCAGGGCCAGCCCGGCGGCGGTGTGGGCCACGGTCCGCAACCGCATACTCCCAGTATCGCCTTCGGGCTCGGCACGCCCGAAGGGGGCGAGGCCGAATGTCACCGAACGTACATCCACCCCCGTCCCCCAGGCCTCAGAGCTCCCTGACCACCACGTCCAGCTGCCAGGCCCGCCCGCCCCGCGCGGGCGCCTGCGCCTCCACGACGTACCCCAGATCCCGCAGCGCCTCGACGAGCTCCGCCGGGCGGCGCGGGCGGATGCCCTCGGTGAGCAGGGAGCGGACGATGCGGCCCTTCGTCGCCTTGTTGAAGTGGCTGACCACCGACCGCTTCTCCACGCCGTCCACCAGCTGCGCGTGCAGCACCCGCACCGTCGCCGTCCGCTCCGCCGGCGCGCCCTGCGGCTTCCACGCCGCCGCGTACGCCGAGGAGCGCAGGTCCAGCACCAGACCGCCGCCCGCCGCCTCGGGCAGGACGTCGGCCATCGCCGTACGCCAGTACGTGCCCAGCGCGCCCGTCCCGGGCAGGCTGACGCCCATCGAGCAGCGGTAGGCCGGGATGCGGTCGCCCACCCGGACCGCGCCCCACAGGCCGGAGAAGATGAGCAGCTGGGCGCCCGCCCGGCGCTTGGCCGCCGGGCTGAGGGACGCCAGGTCCAGCGCGTCGTACAGCACCCCGCTGTAGATCTGGCCCGCCGGGCGGGTGGGTGCGGTGCGCAGCGCGGCGTTCTTCGCGACCTCGCCGCGCAGCCCCTCGCTGAGACTGAGCGCCTGCACGGCCTTGTCCTCGTCCCCGCGGCACAGCGTCACCAGGGCGTCCAGCACGGCCTCCCGCGCGGGCGCCAGCCCGGGCAGGGACAGCGAGCCGGGGTCGAGCGGCGCGCCGCGGCGGCCGGCGGCCTTGCCCTCCGAGGGCGGGAGGAGCACTAGCACGGGGTTCTCCTTGAGGTGTTCGGTGTCGCGCGCCGGGACGAGTCTGCCGTACCGGGGCATGCGTACGCGCACCTGGGTCAGCCGGGGAGCCAGGTCCACCGGTCCCGTTTAGGGTGATATGCGTGCCCCATCGTTTGATGCGCTGCAGCGCTGCCGCCGCCGACACAGCGCTCACCCGCGCCCTGCGTGAGCTGCGCGTCCAGGCGCAGGTGCCGTCCGGTTTCCCGCCGGACGTGCTCGACGAGGCGGAGGCCGTCGCCAAGGCCCCCGCCCTGCCGGAGCGGGACGCCACCGACATCCCCTTCTTCACCATCGACCCGGCCGGCTCGATGGACCTCGACCAGGCCATGTACCTAACACGCGCCTCCTCCGGCGGCTACCGCGTGCTGTACGCCATCGCCGACATCGCCGCCTGGGTGCGGCCGGGCGGGGCCCTGGACACCGAGGCGCACAAGCGGGTGACCACGCTCTACTTCCCCGACGAGCGCGTCCCCCTGCACCCCCCGTCCCTCTCCGAGGGCGCCGCCAGCCTGCTGCCCGACCAGACCGCGCCCGCCCTGCTCTGGCAGATCGACCTGGACTCCACCGGCGAGGTCAAGACCGCGAGCGTCGAGCGCGCGCTGGTGCGCAGCCGCGCCCGGCTGGACTACGACGGCGTGCAGAAGGACATCGACGAGGGCACCGCCGAGGAGCCCCTGGCCCTGCTGCGCGACATCGGCGTGCTGCGCGAGGAGCAGGAGCGCGCCCGCGGCGGCATCTCGCTCGGCGTACCGGAGCAGGAGATCATCGCCCGGGACGGCGGCCGGTACGACCTGGAGTACCGCGCGCCGCTCCCCGCCGACGGCTGGAACGCCCAGATCTCCCTGCTGACGGGCATGGTCGCCGCCGACATGATGCTCCGCGCCGGCACCGGCGTGCTGCGTACGCTGCCGCCCGCCGCGCCCGCCGCGCTGGCCTATCTGCGCCGCGTGGCCCGCGCTCTGGACGTCGACTGGCCCAAGGACCGCGACTACACCGACGTCATCCGCTCCCTCAACCCGCAGCGCGCCAACCACGCCGCGTTCCTCCAGGAGTGCACCGGCCTGCTGCGCGGCGCCGGCTACACCGTGTTCGACGGGGCGCCCCCCGAGGCCCGCGAGCACACGGCCGTCGCCGACGAGTACGCCCACGCCACCGCGCCCCTGCGCCGCCTCGTCGACCGCTACACCGGCGAGCTGTGCCTGGCCGCCTGCGCCGGACAGGAGCCGCCCGACTGGGTGCGCGAGGCGCTGCCCGCCCTCCCGGAGGAGATGGCGCAGGGCACGACGCGGGCGAACAAGCTGGAGCGCGGCTGCGTCGACCTCGTCGAGGCCGCGCTGATGAGCGACCGGATCGGGGAGGAGTTCGACAGCCGGGTCGTCGACGTCGACGAGCGCAGACCGACGCGCGGGACGGTCCAGTTGTACGAGCCCGCGGTCATCGGCCGCGTCGACGGGCCCGAGCTGCCGCTGGGTCACCGGCTGCGGGTGCGGCTGGTCTCCGCCGAACCGGGGGTCACGCCCGTGCGCTTCGCGCCGGCGGAGAGCGCCGACACGGCGGACCTCGGGTCGTCGGCGTAGAACCGGAAGGCGCTCGCCTCGCCCCGCTGCCCCAGCGCCCGGGTGAAGGGGACGGGTCCGGTGAGCCGGACGGTGACGTTCGTCTGGCTCGCCACCGCGAGGTCGGCGGTGCCGTCCTCGGCCGCGGAGAGCAGCGGGCGTTCGGGGTAGCGGCGGTCGAGGTGCGCGGAGGCGATCAGCTCCGCCGGTATCCGCACGTCCACCAGCGCCCCGTACCGCAGCCGCAGTGAGCCGTCCGCGCCGATGACGTGCGGCCGTACGACGCAGGAGGCGTGCAGGGCGACGATGAAGTACAGCCCCCACACGTCGAGCACCGTCACGACGAGGTGCACCGCCGGCCACCGCAGCAGCGCGAAGTACAGCGCCACGGTCTCGACGACGGAGACGAACAGGAAGCCGAAGACCACCATCGCCTGGCCGGCGGTGTACTTCACCGTCGTGCCGCCCGCCGGCACGCCGTGCGGCCCCCGCCTGGCCAGCCACCGCAGGCAGCTCGTCCCCAGGTTCACCTCGTGCACGGTCAGCTTGACGACGGCCGCCGGCACGGTGTCGGCGACGGCCGCTCGCAGCGCGGAACGGCTGTCGGTTCCGGCGGCGCGGTGCCGGCGGTAGTCGAGCGTGAGAAGGGTGCCGCCGCCCGCCAGGAGGGCGAGCATCGCCAACTCGACGCCCGCTCGCAGCGGCGAAGGGACGTCGATCCGCCCGACGAGGCAGACGATGACGACCAGCTCGAGGGGGAGCAGGGCCACGCACCCCCAGCGCACGGACCTGCGGAGGGCGGTGACCTGGCGCCGATCCGCAGTACCGGGGGCGGTCACCGGTCCGCCTTCCGCGGCAGGGGGGCCGGGGGCGGTCATCGGGCACGCTCCCGCAGCAGCTCGATGGTGCGGCGTACGGCGGCCTCCTGCGCGGGTGCGAAGTCCGCGAAGAACGCCTCCGCGAAAGCGCCGCCGACCTCTTCCTCGTCCTCCGGAACGGACAGCACCTCCGGCGGGATGGTCGCGACGATCGCCCGCGCCGTCCGCTCCACGCGCGGATCGTCCACGGCGGCGTCCGCCAGCTCGTCGAGCCGGTGGTAGACGTCGTACGCCCGCCGCATCGCGTCGGGGTCGGAGTCCAGGGCCCGCATCATGCCGTGCAGCCAGTCGCCGCCGCCGTGCCCGGTCGTCTCCAGGAAGGCCAGCAGCTCCCGCTCCTTGGCCGCCATGGCCGGCTCGGGGCCGGGCAACTCGGCGGAGGCGCGGGCCATGGTGCCGAAGAGGGCGGCGAGTTCCGGGGAGACCGGTGCCTCGGCGGGCAGCCGCCCGTCCGCCTCCGCCTGCTTCAGCAACAGCGCCAGCCGCTCGCGCCGCTGCCGGATGGCCTTCTCCTGCCGGGCCAGATCGGCGTCCAGCTCGGCCAGCACCTCCACGAGGTCCTTCCCGGCGTCGTCGGCGAGTACGTCCCGTACCTCGTCGAGGCTCAGCCCCAGCTCGGAGAGCCGCCGGATCCGGGCGAGCTCGACGGCGTCGCGCAGCGCGTACTCGCGGTAGCCGTTGGGCTGCCGCGGGGGCTCGGGCAGCAGCCCGATGCGGTGGTAGTGCCGCACGGCGCGCGTGGTGATGCCGGCGAGGGCGGCGAGCTCTCCGATTCGCATGACACCAGTAGAAACGTTGTCGCTGCGACAAGGTCAAGCGGCTCGGGTGCGTGGGGGGTGCGCCTGGCGGAGGCTTGACCGGCTAACGGTGTTAGCCTTACCGTATGGCTAACACTGTTAGCCGAACGGCCTGCCACCCGGAAGGGACCCCGCCCATGAGCACCGCGCCCCTCGCCCCCGCCGCCCGCACCCTCCCCGCCCTCCGGCTCGCCCGGCGGCTCGCCTGGCTGGCCAACGCGCTCTTCTGGAGCGCCTTCGCCGTCCTGGAGGGCGTCAACCACGGCTGGCTCGCGACGGCCTTCGCCGTCTTCTTCTTCATCGCCCCGGACCTGACGTTCCTCGTCGGCGCCAAGGACACCGCCGGTCTCGTCCGCGGACAGCTGCCGGCCCGCACCGTGCCGTACTACAACGCCGCGCACCGCGCCCTGGTCCCCGTCGCCCTGATGGCCCTGTACGTCGTCGTCCCGGTCGTCTGGGCGCCCGCCTTCGCGGCGCTGTGCGGCTGGCTGGCCCACATCTCGTACGATCGCGCCCTCGGCTACGGACTTCGTACGAAGGAGGGCTTCCAGCGTGGCTGACGCACCGGACGGGCTGGGCCCGCGGGCCCGCCAGATCGTGGCCGCCGCCCGCGCGCTGCTGGAGGAGGAGGGCGCCGACGCGCTCACCATGCGCCGGCTGGCGGACCGCCTCGGCATCAAGGCGCCCTCGCTCTACAAGCACTTCCCCGACAAGGCGGCCGTCGCGACGCAGCTGACGGCGGTGGCCTTCACGGAGCTGGCCGCTGCCCTGGAGGCGGCCGACGACGACTCCTTCCCCGCGCTGGCCGCCGCGTACCGGGCGTACGCCCTGGCCCACCCGCATCTGTACACCCTGTCCACCGACCGCCCCCTGCACCGCGACGAGCTGCCCCCGGGGGTGGAGGACCGGGCCGCCGCCCCGCTGCTGCGCGCGGTGGACGGCGACGCGGACCGTGCGCGGGCGGCCTGGGCGTTCGCGCACGGCATGGTGGCCCTGGAGCTCGCCGGGCGCTTCCCGCCGGACGCGGACCTGGACGGGGCGTGGCGGGCGGGGGCGGCCGCGTTCACGCCGTGACGTGCGCCTCCACCCGGACGGGGAAGCGCACCGAGTTGGCCACGAACGACCGCTCCACCGCCACGGCGTGCAGGGCCCTTGCCCGCTCGGCCGTCGCCGGATCCGCGACCGTCACCCGGGGCCGCAGCACCACCTCGCCGACGTGGTCCGTGTCCCCCTCGACCAGCAGACCGGTCGCGGTGTCCTCGTACGACGTGACGACGACGCCGTCCGCCGTACACAGGTGTAGGTACCAGAGCAGATGGGCCTGGGCGACGGCGGCGGTGAGCAGTTGCTCCGGATTCCAGCGGTCGGCGTCCCCGCGGAACGCGCCGACGTCCGCGCTGCCGGGGATCGGCGGCGGACCGGCGGCCGTGATCTCGTGCGCGCGGGGGTACGCCTCATGGGAGCGGGTGCCGCTGTCGGGACCGCCCGACCAGCGGACGCGGATCTCGTACGGATACTCCGTGGCCACGGCCCCCGAGCGTAAAGCAGAATGCGCCCCATGGGGGCCGCCGCACCGCACTCCGCCCGCACCGGTGGGTCCGGGGACACCGCGACCTGGACCCGGGCCGAACTCGGCCCCGGCCAGGCCCTCGACCTGATCACGGCCCGCTTCACCACCCACCGCTACGCCCCGCACTGCCACGACGAGTTCGCCCTCGGCATCTGTACGGGGGGCAGCTCCACCATCGACTACCGCGGCGCCCGCCACCGCGTCGGCCCCGGCAGCATCGTGCTGCTCGCGCCCGGCGAGGCGCACACGGGCGGCCCGACGGCCGGCGACGGGTACGCGTACCGGGGGCTGTACCCGACGATGCCGCTGCTCACCGAGGGCGTGACGGCGGCCGCGCACTTCCGCGAGCCGGTCATCGACGACGCCGAGCTGGCCGCGGCGCTGCTCGCCGCGCACCGCTCGGTGAGCGCGACGGGGGAGCGGTTGGAGGCCGAGTCGCGGCTGCCCCCGCTGCTGACGGCACTCTCGCGCCGCCACGGCCGGGCCACACCGGTACGGGACGTCGTACCGGGCACGCCGGGCATCGCCCGCGCGGTGCGCGACCGGCTCGCCGACGAACTGCGGGCCCCGCCGTCCCTGGCCGAGATCGGCACGGACCTGGGCCTGTCGCGGTACCAGGTGCTGCGCGCGTTCCGGGACGCGATGGGGATGCCGCCGTACGCCTGGCTGGCGCAGCACCGGGTGACCCGCGCGCGGGCGCTGCTGGCGGCGGGGGTCCGCCCGGCGGAGGCGGCGGCGCTGGTGGGCTTCGCGGACCAGGCGCATCTGACGCGGTGGTTCCGCCGGGTGGTGGGGGTGACGCCGGCGGTGTACCGGGCGGGGGTGGCGGGGCGCGGGTGAGGGCGCGCAACGGCGTTCAAGACGGGGGCGCGGGTGAGGGTGCGCAACGGCGTTCAAGACGGGGGCGCGGGGCGCGCCGGACGCTGACCGTATGACTGCGCGTGGCTGGTTCCTCTTCTCCCTGATGGGCGTGCTCTGGGGCATCCCGTACCTGATGATCAAGGTGGCGGTGGACGGCGTGTCCCCGTCGGGCGTCGTCTTCGTCCGCTGCCTGCTGGGTGCCGCCCTCCTGCTGCCGTTCGCCCTGCGCGGGGGCGGCTTCCT
The DNA here is from genome assembly GCF_040680895.1 of Streptomyces sp. NPDC051940. Lineage (NCBI taxonomy): Bacteria > Bacillati > Actinomycetota > Actinomycetes > Kitasatosporales > Streptomycetaceae > Streptomyces > Streptomyces sp. NPDC051940. The sequence goes on from NZ_JBFAXR010000029.1 coordinate 17,310, forward strand.
CGCGACCGTACGGGCCCACTGGCTCCCCATGCTTGCCTTCGCGTGCATCGAGATCATCGGCCCGTGGTGGACGCTGACGGACGCGGAGAGGCACCTCTCCAGCTCGCTCGCGGGCCTGCTCATCGCCGCCGTCCCGGTCCTGGGCATCGCCCTCGCCCGTCTCTTCGGCGACACCGAGCGCCTCAGCGCCCGCCGCTGGCTGGGCCTGCTGCTGGGCTTCGGCGGGGTCGCCCTGCTGGCGGCGCCGGAGCTGAGCGGCGGCTCGGCGTGGGCGATCACGGAGGTCCTGCTGACGGCGCTGGGCTACGCGACGGCGCCGCTGATCATGACGCGCTGGCTGAAGGACGTCCCGACGCTGCGCCTGATCGTCCCGTGCCTGCTGCTGGCGGCGGCGGTGTACGCCCCGGCGGGCATCGCCGGCCGGCCGGCCGAGGTGCCCTCGGCGGCGGTCCTGACCTCGCTGGCCGGCCTCGGCGTCTTCTGCACGGCGCTGGCGTTCGTCGTGTTCCTGGAGCTGATCAAGGAGGTCGGCCCGACCCGGGCGGTGGTCTTCACGTACGTCAACCCGGCGGTGGCGGTGGCGGCGGGGGTGGCGTTCCTGTCGGAGCCGCTGACGGCGGCGATCGTGAGGTCGTTCGGGCTGATCCTGACGGGGTCGGTGCTGGCGACGTCGTCGCAGCAGGAAGGACTGGCTGACCAGGACGTACCGGCTGTGCCACGATCGAGGGAACGTGACGGACTCCGCAGCTTGCGGGACTCGCGGGATGCCTAGCCTTGCGGCGATCAAGGAAGGGGTGTGACATGAGCGCCATGGCACACGAACCGCTCACGCAGGAAGAGGTCCTGCTGGAGGGCTTCCTCGCACTGGACGCACCCGAGGGTTTCCGGGTCGAGCTGCTCGAGGGGGAGATCGTCGTGACACCGCCGCCGGATGGAGAGCACGAGGACTACATCAACACGATCGTCAAACAGCTGATCAGACGGTCCGCGACGGAGGTCGACGTCTCCGGCAACAAGGGCCTCAAGATCCCGCGCGGCGGCCCGTGTCCGAAGAACCACGTGATCCCGGACCTCACGGTCGCAGCCACTGACCTGCGCCTCTTCCGTGATGCCGACCCTTGGATGCCATGCGACGGTGTCGCGCTGGTCCTCGAAGTGACGTCGACGAAGGCCGATCGCGACCGGACCGCCAAGCGCCACTGCTACGCCCGCGGCGCCATCCCGCTCTATCTGCTCGTGGACCGGGAGCAGTCGTCGGTGACGCTGTTCTCCGATCCGGCGGGGGAGGACTACCTCCAGCTCTCCACCGTCCCCTTCGGCAAGAAGCTCACCCTCCCCGCACCCTTCTCCTTCGACCTGGACACCGCCGAGCTGGCGTGACGGAGCCCCGCCCGGCCGAGGGCCGTGATCTCTGCGGGTACCATGGCTCGTACGGCGGACGAGCCGGCCGGGCGGCCGCGTCAGCCCCTTACGGGGCTGCCGAGGAACGTCCGGGCTCCACAGGGCAGGGTGGTGGCTAACGGCCACCCGGGGTGACCCGCGGGACAGTGCCACAGAAAACAGACCGCCGGGGGCTTCGGCCCCCGGTAAGGGTGAAACGGCGGTGTAAGAGACCACCAGCGCCCGAGGCGACTCGGGCGGCTAGGTAAACCCCACCCGGAGCAAGGTCAAGAGGGGCCATCGACAGATGACCCTGCGCGAGCGTTCGAGGGCTGCCCGCCCGAGCCCGCGGGTAGACCGCTAGAGGCCGGCGGCAACGCCGGCCGTAGATGGATGGCCGCCTCCCCCGGCGCCGCAAGGCCACGGGGAGACAGAACCCGGCGTACAGGCCGACTCGTCCGCCGCCAGCTGGGACTTGATCTCTGGGAAGGGCCTCCGACCTCCGTCGGAGGCCCTTCTGAGTGCCTTCACGGGGATGGTTCCAGTTCAAGGCGCTCCCCCTCTGTACACAGGTGGTGCCGGAGGTGAGGATGTGGCGCATGAGTAACGTGAGTGCGGTATGACCGCCGTGGTGGACGCCGAGATCGCGGCGCTGCTTCGTTGTCTGCAGGTGCAGCGGAAGCATGTGCTGGGTGTGTTGGACGGGCTCGATGACGAGGCGTTGCGGCGGTCCGTCCTGCCTTCGGGCTGGAACTGCCTGGGGATGGTGCAGCATCTCGCGCTGAGCGTCGAGCGGTTCTGGTTCCAGGCCGTGGTGGCGGGGGACAAGGACGTCATCGCCGGGCTAGAGGGGATGGACAGTCCGTGGCGGGTGGCGGAGGGGATATCGGCCGCCGGCGTTCTGGAGCGGTATCGGGCCGAGGCGTCCCGGGCGGACGCGATCATCGCCGCCGCCGCCGGTGACGACGCCCTGGCCTGGTGGCCGCCCAGCACCGACGAGACCCACGGCGAGCAGTATCTGCACACCGTGCGGGACGTTCTGCTGCACGTGATCACCGAAACCGCGTGCCATGCCGGCCACCTCGACGCGGTACGCGAACTCGTCGACGGCCGGCAGTGGCTCGTGAACACCTAGACCGCCGGGTCATCCTCGCCGTGAACGGACCTCTCCGCTTCAGCGGGCGCCACTTACAATTCATCGCGCCGCAACCCCGCCGCCCCCGCCGAGAGGTAGTTCCGTAGATGAAGCGCATTCTGCTCAGATCGGGCAAAAGCCCCTTTGTGTCCGTTCCTCTTGAGCAGGCGCTGCAGGACGACGTCATCGGGACCAACTCCGGCAACCTGATCTTCAGTGACGCCACTCACAAGCTGCTGCTCCTCGACGGCACCGACGTCGTCTCCAACGGGATATCCACCGACGTCAACGCCGCCGCGCGGATAAACGCGGACTTCGACGTCTTCGTCGTGCCGCTCGCCAACGCCTTCCGGCCGAGCTTCGAGTCCAGCCTCAAGCGGTTGACGACGCTGATCGGCAAGCTCAGGATCCCCGTCGTCGTACTCGGTGTCGGTGCCCAGGCCCCGCCCAGCTACGACGCCGCGCGGCTCGCGCCGATCGAGAAGTCCGTGCGGGCGTTCGTCGACGCCGTCCTCGACCGGGGGCCGTCCATCGGGGTGCGCGGCGAGTTCACGCTGCAGTACCTGAACGGTCTCGGCTACCGCGACGTCGAGGTCATAGGCTGCCCGTCGATGTTCATGAACGGTCCCGAGTTCAAGGTGACCAAGCGGGTCGAGGCGCTCACCCCGGACTCGCGGATCTCGGTGAACGGCGCGCACAGCGCACACCGTCTGATAGGGCCCATCATCAGCGCGGCCCACCAGCGTTACCCGAACCTGCGCTTCGTCGGCCAGAACACCATCGAGGCCCTGCAGCTGCACTGGCGGGACGAGTCCCGGCCCGGCACCAACGCGATCACCGCGCTGCCCACCAACCCCGCGCACCCCATGTACCAGGAGGGCAAGGCGGCGGTCTTCGTCGACCCGGTCACCTGGATCGACGATCTGCGCGGCTACGACTTCTCCTTCGGCACCCGCATCCACGGCAATATCGCCGCGCTGCTCGCCGGTACGCCGGCCACGGTGCTGTGCCACGACGCGCGGACGCTCGAGCTGTGCCGGTACTTCGGCATCCCGCACCGCCTGCTGGCGAAGACGCCGCGCGACATCGACCCGGCGGAGCTGTACGACGAGGCCGACTTCTCGGAGCTGACGGGCGGGCACCCGGAGCGCTTCCGGCGCTTCGCGGACTACCTCGACCGGCACGGACTGGAGAACACCTTCACGCACGGCGACGGCGGAGCCGCGTACGACGCGAAGCTGGGCGAGCTGACCTTCCCCGGTCCCGCCGTGCCGTGGACCGGACCGGAGGCCGCGGATGTGAGCGTGCGCCTCAACTGGCTGCGCGCGCGGCAGGACGCACTCGAAGCGCGTTACCTGACCCTGGAGAAGGGCTTGTCCGCGGCGGCCCCGGCCCAGGCGAAGCCGGCTCCCGGCAGGGACGCTCCGGGCAGCGCCGTCTACCGGCGCGCCCGCCGCGTGGTCGGCCGCTCCCTGAAGCGGACGCTGGCCCGCGACTGAGCGCGGCGGACCGACGGGGTGGCCCAGGCCCCGCCGGTCCTGCCTCACGTCACCCGAGGGCGCACGTGCCGCCGTTGAGGGTGAAGGACGGCGGTGGTGAGTTGGTGCCGCTCCAGGAGGCGAGGAAGCCCACCGTCACCGAGCCGCCCGCCGGGATCGAGGCGGTGTACGGGGCCGGCGTCACCGTCACCGACGCGCCGCTCTGGGCGGGGGTGCCGCCCCACATCTGGGTGATCCGCTGCCCGTCGGGGAACGCGAACCCGAGCGTCCAGCCGTTGATCGCCGTCGTCCCCGTGTTGCGGATCGCCAGCTCGCCCTGGAAGCCGTCCGGCCAGCTGCCCACGACCCGGTAGCCGACGGAACAGGCGGTGGCCGGGGCCGTCCCGGTGGTGAGGCCCACCGTCGCCGAGCGCGGCGAGCGGTTGCCGGCCGCGTCCCGGGCGTAGACGGCGAAGGTGTACGCCGTACCCGCGCTCAGGCCGGTCACCGTTGTACCAGTGGTCGTGGAGGACGCGACCTTCGTCTCCGTACCGCCGTCGACGCGGACGACGTCGTACGCCGTGACGCCCACGTTGTCCGTGGCCGCCGGCCAGCTCAGGGCCGCCGAGGTGGACGTGACGGTGCCCGCCGTCGGGGCGCCCGGAGCCGTCGGGGCCTGGGTGTCGGGGGAGCCGCCGCCGTAGACCGTGGCCTCCTTCGCGGTCTGGGCGATGCCGTTCGCGCCGTGGAAGATCCGCTCGCCCCAGCCGCTGAGGCGGTTCGGGTCGAAGCCGACGGCCAGGTCGAGGACCGGGTCGGTGTTGCCGCTCCAGGACCAGGCGAGATAGCCGAGGTCGAGCTGCTCGGCGGCGGCCATCATGGTGTCCTCGTCGGGGTCGCCCCACTGGTCGGCGGGTCCGCCGAACTCGCCGATGACGAGCGGGAGTCCGGCGTTGACGAACGCGTTGAGGTAGTCGGTGATCTCCGCGGCGGTGTCGAAGACGCTGTACATGTGGATGGAGAAGACGAGATTGCCGGTGGTGTCCGCCGCGTAGACCGACTGGGCGTTGGCGCGCATGACGCCCTGCCAGTCCTGGCCCCAGTTGGGGGCGTCCACCATGATCGTGTGCTGGAGGCCGGCGGCGCGCAGCTTCTTCACCGCGGCGATGGTCGGATCGGTCCAGCCGGCGGGATTGGTGTTGCCCCAGGGCTCGTTGCCGATGTTGACGATGACGTAGTCCTCCTGGCCGGCGAGCACGTCCTTCAGGCCGATCCAGTAGTCGGCGGCGTGGTCGAGGGTGCCGGCCGCCGCCTCCTCGCCGTAACCCGTGGTGTCGTGCACCTCCAGTACGCAGATGAGGCGGTTCGCCTTGCAGTCGGCGATGACGGCGGCCACGTCCGCGGGGGAGTTCCTCGTCCAGCGGTAGCCGTCGGAGAGGACGACGCGGACGGTGTTGGCGCCGAGCGCCTTGATGTCCCTCAGGGACTGGGTCTGCGTCGGGTACCAGGTGTGGGCGTGGTTGACGCCGCGCATGACGTAGTCGTTGCCGTTGGCCTCCAACAGGCGGCCGTCGGTGATGTGGAGGCCGGTGGCCTGCGTGGCCTCGGCGCGGGCTGCGGGCGGGTGCACCAGGCTGAGGGCGAGGAGGGCCAGGGCGGTGGCCAGGGTGGTCAGGAGGGCGAGCGGGGCCGGCAGTGGTCGGCTGACGGCCGTGCGCTGTGTGGTTCTCACTTGCGACTCCAGTAAGTGAGCGCGGAGAGGGCAGGCCCTGTTCGGGACAGGGGCCTGGGAGCGCTCCCATGAACTCATTGCGGCGCGTTCACGTCAAGATGTCGTGGGTGGGGGTTGGCTGGGGTGGGGTGAGGTTCGTGTCCGGGGGAACGCGCGGTCCGCACCGTCCCGTACCACGTTACGGTGGCAGCGTCTGTGAGGTGGAGGGAGAACGCGGCGTGGAACAGGGCGTCTTCGTGGCCGCCGTGGGTGAGGAGGCCGCCGGGTTCGCGGAGGAGCCGGAGCGGCGGCGGACCGTGGCCGCCGCCTGGCAGGGCGCGCTGCAGATCCGGCGGGCGCTGGGCCTGGCCGGGACCGGGACGGCCGGCACGCCCGCGCCCTGGGAGCGGTCGCGGCCGGTGTGGGCCGTGGCGCTGGCGCTGGAGGCGGCGGGCGTGACCCCCGCGGCGAAGGACGGCGCCGGGCGCTGGACCCGGGCCGGCTACCGCGTCCGGCCGGCGGACGCGGAGGGCGTTCCCGGGAGCGTACGGGTCGAATGGCAGGGTCCCGCGGACTCCCCGGCCCGCCGGGAGGCCCAGGAACGGCTCGCGGAGTGCGCGGGGCACCTCGCGGCGGCGGGGTGGCGGGCGGAGGAGTACCGGGGGCGCGCGGGGAGCCGGTTTCTGGAGGTCGTGGCGGGGGGCTGAGGGGGAGGGTTGAGGCGGGTCAGTCCTTGCGGCCCGTGACGGCCACCGTCACCCCGAGCCCGATCATCGTGAAGCCGCCGACGCCGCCCACCATCGCCAGCCGGCGCGGGGAGCGGGCGAACCAGTCGCGGGCCGTGGCGGCCGTCAGGCCCCAGACGCTGTCCGCGGTGATCGCGATCGCGTTGAAGACGAGACCCAGCAGCAGCATCTGCGCCGTCGCGTGCCCCGCCGCACGGTCCACGAACTGCGGCAGCACCGCCGCGAAGAACACGAGCGTCTTCGGGTTGGTCACACCCACCGCGAAGCCCTCCCACAGCGTGCGCGCCGTGCTGGGCGCCGGCGGCACCGCGCCGCTGAAGGCCGCGCGCAGGGAACCCCGTTCACGTACCGCCTTGATGCCGAGATGGACGAGGTAGGCCGCGCCGGCCAGCTTCAGCGCGGTGAAGACCAGCACCGACCGCTCCACGATCGTCCCGATCCCGAGGGACACGGCGACGACCAGCACCTGCGCGCCCGCTGTGTTCCCCACGACCGTGGTCAGCGCGGCCCGGCGGCCCTGCGCCAACGCGCGGCCGACGACGAACAGTACGCTCGGGCCGGGGATGATGATCAGCAGGAACGACATGGCGGAGAAGGCGAGCAGCCGGTCGGTGGAGAGCATGCGCGGAGCGTAGACCCGGCGGATCGGGGGCGTCTTCCGGTTTTTGCCCGGCGATCATGCGCGGTGACGGGTGGAGGGGTGGGTGCGGTGGGTGCGGTGGGTGTGGTGAGTGCGGTGGGTGCGGTGAGTGTGGCGGGCGTGTGGGTGTGGTGGGCGTGATGGGGGCGTACGACTGGGCCGGGCAGGTGGATCACGCGGTGCGCTTCGACTGGGGGCCGGAGGGCGCGGGCCGGCTGGCGGACGGCTCCGGCTGCCTGGTGGTGGTCGACGTGCTGTCGTTCACCACGGCCGTCGGCGTCGCGGTCGAGGCCGGCACGCGTGTGTTCCCGTACCCGTGGCGCGACACTCCCCCAAGCTCTCCGCTTCGCTCCGAGCAGGGGGTGCCCCCAGCCGCCGTGTTCGCCGAGCGGCACGGGGCGGCGCTCGCGGTGGGGCGGCGCCAGGTCACCGAGCGGGCGCCGTGGTCGCTGTCACCGGCCGCGCTGCGCCGGGCGCCGTTCGTGGAACGGCTGGTGCTGCCCTCGCCCAACGGCTCGGCGATCTCCGCGGCGGCCGGTGACGCGGTCGTCGTCGCGGCGTCCCTGCGCAACGCGGCGGCCGTGGCCCGGTGGCTGCTCGGCGCGGGGTACGCGACGCCGGAGCGCCCGGTGAGCGTGGTCGCGTCGGGGGAGCGGTGGCCGGACGGCAGCCTGCGGCCCGCGCTGGAGGACCTGCTCGGAGCGGGCGCGGTCATCACCGCCCTGCGGGACGGCGGGGCCGCGTTGCTCTCCCCCGAGGCGGTGGCGGCCGCCGCGTCGTACGACGGGACGCCCCGGGTGGCGGAGGCGGTGACGGCGTGCGCGTCGGGGCGCGAACTGGCCTCCGGCGGTTTCGCCGAGGACGTGGCCGTGGCGGTGGAGGTGGGCGCGTCGGAGGTGGTGCCGGTGCTGGGGGACGGGGTGTTCGCGGCGGTTGAGCAGGGTTGTTGACGGGATTACGGTGCAGGGGCGGGCCCCGGGGGTCAGGCCGGTTCGGCCGCGCCCGCGAAGCGGATGCTGGTCAGCGGGGCCTGGACGTGCCAGCCCAGCGATTCGTAGAGCCCGCGGCCGGCGACCGTTGCGCCCAGGACGCCCGTCTGCGCACCCGCGTTCCGGGCGGCGGCGCCGAGCGTGTCCATCACCAGGCTGCCGAAGCCGCGACGGCGGTGGGCCGGGCTGGTCTCGATCCGGTCGAAGACGGCCGTCGGGCCCGTCGGGGCGACCTGGCCGCGGGCGGCGAGCGAGCCGTCCGGCGCGGTGAGCAGCGCCTGGGTGACGCCGCCGCGGGTCCATGTGCGTAGGCGGAAGCCGTCGGGGATGGTGGTGGGGGTGGTGGGCTGGGTTTGGCTGGTGGGCTGGGTGGGCTTGGTCGGCTTGGCAGGCTCGGTGAGCGCGGTGTGCATCAGGTAGCCGGGTGGGGCGAACTCCCAGCCCGGGGTGAGCCAGGGTCGTACGGTCTCCTCGTCGACAAAGACCTTCAGCCACATGCCACGTGCGGCGGACGACTCCGCGAGCTTGCGTACGACGTCCTCGGTGGGGGATGCGATCACGTGCCGGGTGACCTGGTCGAGCAGGCCCACGTCGATGGTGAAACCCCAGTCGTGCGGCTGGGGTTCGGCGGCCCCGCGGGAGACGGACCAGCCGTGGACCCATGCGGTGATCAGGCCGGGGGTGGTGTGCATGGGGGCTCCTCGCTCTGGTTTGTGTGACGGAGGGCGTACGGCGGGGGGTGCGGGTTACGCCGCGCTCGTCGCTTTGCTGAGGCCCGCCGCGGCGAAGGGGTGCGCCTTCATACCCAGGCGTTCGTACGTCGCGATGGCGGAGGCGTTGTCGGCGTGGACCATGAGGCCGGCGCGGCCGTACCGGGTGACCAGGTCGTGCAGGACGAATCCGCACACCGTGCGGGCCAGACCGCGCCCGCGGGCGTCGGGGTGCGTGACCACGCCGGCCAGCAGGCCGCAGTCCGCGGCGGGCCACGCCTCGGCGGCGACGGCGAGCGGTCGGCCGGCGTCGTCCAGTACGCCGGCCCAGCGGTGGACGCCGGGGCGGCCCGGCTGGGCGTACGAGTCGGGGAAGTGCGCGTCGAACAGCGCGCCGACGGCGGGTTCGGCTCCGGCGTCGAGCCACCGCGGCCCGGTGGGCGGGGCGTCCGGGACGGCGTCGGTGTCCATCCACCGGAACTCGCTCACGGGCTCGAGCTCGCTCATCGCCGCCACGACGGCGCGCACGAGCGGCGCGGGCCCGAACGCGCGGTACGCCGGTCCCGCCTCGGCGAGGGCGTGCCGCACGAGAACCGCGACCTCGTGCGGCTCCCCGGCCACGGCGAGCCGGTCGCGCCCCGACAGGCCGGGCGATGCGACGGCCACGGCGCCGTTGTGCCGCCAGGCGCGGACACCGTCGCCGAAACGGTCGCCTGGGCGGCCCTGGGCGGCCCAGAGGAGGTGAGAGTCACGGGGGAGGCGGGAGGGACGGGGGATCGATTCCACGGGGAGATACGTATCAGGTGGGTGGGGGTGCGCGCTGTGAGCTGCGGCTCAGGGTGGGGGGTTGGGGTGGTTGGTGGGTGGGTGGGCGGTTGTGGACTGGTGGCTCTGTGGCGGGTGTTCGTGGCCGGTTGTCGTGGTGGATCGCAGTGATTCTGCGGCCCCAAGGGGCCTTGCCGGGCGGAGCGGGAGGGGACGGCGCCATGGCGCCGCCCAGGGGGCGGCTCCGCTGGCGCTGCGCCGGTGCGGAGCGGGGCGGCTCCGCTGCGCTGCGCCGGGGTGTGTCGTCCGGTGGGCCGGTGGGGTTGTGCCGGCTCCGCTGCGCTGCGCCGGCTGATGCGCAGCGAGCGGCTCCGCTGGCGCTCCGCCGAGGGATGCCATCGGTGACCGGTTGTCAGTGGGCCGACTCCGCTGCGCTCCGCCGGCAAAAGCGCCCCATGCCAGCGTGACCGGCCCCCTCTTCAGCCGGTCCGGCGTTTGAGGACTTCGGGCGAAGCCCGAAGCGCGTCAGCCGGTGCAACCGCACCCCCAGCCCGTCCGGCGTTTGAGGACTTCGGGCGAAGCCCGAAGCGCGTCAGCCGGCGCAACCGCACCCCCAGCCCGTCCGGCGTTTGAGGACTGAGGCGCGCAGCGCCGAACCGCGCCGCAGGAGCCAGCGGGACCGGAGGCATCCGAGCGTGACCGGCACCGATCCCAGCCCGTCCGGCGTTTGAGGACTGAGGCGCGCAGCGCCGAAACGCCAGCGGCCCCATGCGACGGAATCCCCCGTGCGGGTGTCGCGACGACTCGCGAGGCGTGAGACGCCGGCGCGCGGGGACGTCACCGCGTATGCGATCCGTACTCCCGGGCATCGCGCCCGACGTGCCCGACGCCGTGCGGCGTGCCATCGATGTGGGCGGAGGCGGGCTGCTCACCGGACCGCCCGTGCTCGCGCTGCGGGGGTTCGACGCCGTGCCGTACATCGGCGCGTTCCGCGACGTCGCACACGTCGCCCCGCACGTGTACGGGCCCGGGCGCACGCCCGGGAGGGCGCTGCCGCGCGCCGTGCGGGTGTGCGGGCTGCCGACCGTGCCCGTGAGCCGGGCCGTGGCCGACACCGTGCCGCTCCTCGGCGACGAGGCGTGTGCGGGGCTGCTGGCCGAGGCCGTGCGCGAGCGGCACGTCACCCGTACCGCGCTCGTGCGGGAGCTGCGCACGGGCGGGCACTACCGCCGGCCCGCCGTACGCCGCACCATGCGCGCGCTGTTGGGCGACGGCGTCGGCCGCTTCCCGCCAGAGGCCCGCCTGCGTCGGATCGCCGCCCTGCCGGGGCCCGTGTCCTGGGACGCCGAGTTGTGGGCCGACGACGAGGTCGTGGGCGTCGCGGACGCGTACTGGCCCGCCGCGGGTGTCGTCGTCGAGACGGTCGAGGCCTCCGAGACCGCCCGTCACGCGGACACCCTCCGCGCCCTCGGCCTCATGGTGCTGCGCATCGAACCCCGTTGCCGCTACTCGGTCGAGACCCTCCACGCGACCCTGCTCGGCGGGCCCTACGGCACCGCCCCGGTGCGTGCGGCGGTGCGCGCCGTGCCCTGTTGACCGGTGCGTGGGTTTGGCTGGGAGCAGGTCGCTGACCTGCGGAGATGTGGCTGGAGTGGCACATGAGGTAACGGCGGGCTTTGCTGTAACCAGGAGCGCAAGTGGAGGGAGCCGATCGTGGACATCTCGATGCGCCGCTCCGCGGTGTCGCTGCTGGCGGCCGGTGTGCTGGCCGGCGGCGGCCTTCTGGGGTTCTCCGGTAGCGCCGTCGCGGCGACGCCGCAGGCGAAGGGGACGTATGCCGGGCTGCCGGCCTGCCCCGACGGCGGTACCAGCTGCGGTGGATGTGACTGGGACTGGTGTGACGGCGGTGACTGGCAGTGGGAGTGGAACTGGAATTGGAACTGGGGCAACAACTCCCAGCCTCCGCCGCCTCCCAAGCCCCCTCCGTCGCCGCCGCCGCAGCCCGATCCGGGTAGTTGGGGGCGCGTGATCTCGCATACGACGCTCAATATCCGTCAGCAGCCCACGACTGACAGCGGTGTCGTCGGCTCGCTGGAGCCTGGTGACGAAGGCCCCGTCTACTGCATGACCGAGGGGCAGTCGGTCAACGGTAATCAGTGGTGGTACTGGGTGGGTGCGGGGTGGTCGAGTGCGACTTATATCCAGGTGAGTGGGCCGGTCGCCAACTGCTGATGCGTGCGGTGTGGTTCGGCGCCTCAGTCCTCAGGCGCCGGACGGGCTGAGGCGGTAGTCCGGTCGCGCTGCAAGCGTGCGGTTTGCGCTGGCGCCTGCGGCGCGGTTCGGCGCTGCGCGCCTCAGTCCTCAAGCGCCGGACGGGCTGGAGCGGTGCCGGTCGTGCTGCAAGCGTGCGGTTTGCGCTGGCGCCTGCGGCGCGGTTCGGCGCTGCGCGCCTCAGTCCTCAAACGCCGGACGGGCTGGGTGGGGGCCGGTCCGCTTCGCGCCTCGTGTGAGGTCGTCATCCGTCCGATATCCGGCCGTTCACGTCCGTTTTGCGTTCTTGACGCTCCGTCTCGGGGCGGGGATCCTCATGGGCACGTCAACCTACTCCACTTCTGGGAGTGCCCATGTCCTTACGTCGTGCGCACAAGCTCCGTACCACGGCCGGGGTGCTGACCGCCCTGGCCGTTGGCGTGCTTGCCCCCACCGCCGGCGCACCCGCAGCCACCGCTGCCCAGGTCGTCGCGGCGCCCGACATCCCCGTCGCCAACGTCAAGGCCCATCTCGCGCAGCTGCAGTCCATCGCCACCGCCAACGGCGGTAACCGGGCGCACGGCCGGTCCGGGTATCTGGCCTCGGTCAACTACGTGAAGGGGCAGCTCGACGCCGCCGGATTCACCACGGTCGTCCAGCAGTTCACGTACAACGGCAGCACCGGCTACAACCTGGTCGCCGACTGGCCCGGCGGTGATCCGAACCAGGTGCTGATGGCCGGCGCGCATCTCGACTCCGTGACCTCCGGGCCCGGTATCAACGACAACGGGTCCGGTTCCGCGGCCGTGCTGGAGACCGCCCTCGCCGTGTCCCGGGCCGGGCTGCAGCCCACGAAGCACCTGCGGTTCGGCTGGTGGGGCGCGGAGGAGTTGGGGCTCGTCGGCTCCAAGTACTACGTCAGCAGCCTGCCGGCCACCGAGCGGGCGAAGTTCAGCGGCTATCTGAACTTCGACATGATCGGCTCGCCCAACCCCGGCTACTTCGTCTACGACGACGATCCGGCGCTGGAGAAGGTCTTCAAGGACTACTTCGCCTCCCTCGGCGTACCGACGGAGATCGAGACCGAGGGCGACGGACGCTCCGACCACGCCTCGTTCAAGAACGCCGGCATCCCCGTCGGCGGGCTCTTCACGGGCGCGAGCCGGCTCAAGACCTCCGCCCAGGCGCAGAAGTGGGGCGGTACGGCGGGTGTGGCCTTCGACCGCTGCTACCACTCCTCCTGCGATACGGCGTCCAACATCAGCGACACCGCGCTCGACCGGGACAGCGACGCCCTCGCGTACGCCGTCTGGACCCTCGGCACGGAGGTGCCGGTCCCGCCCGGGCCCTCCTTCGAGAACACCGCGGACGTCACCATCCCCGACAACACCACCGTGACCTCCCCGGTCACCGTCAGCGGCGTCGGCGGGAACGCGCCCGCCGCGCTCAAGGCGTCCGTCGACATCAAGCACACCTGGCGGGGCGACCTGGTCATCGACCTGGTGGCGCCGGACGGTTCGGCGTACCGGCTGAAGAACTCCAGCTCCAGCGACTCGGCCGACAACGTCCTCGCCACCTACACCGTCGACGCCTCGTCCGAGACCGCCGACGGCGTGTGGCTGCTGCGCGTCCAGGACGTGGCCACGTACGACACCGGCTTCATCGACAGCTGGAAGCTCACCTTCTGATTCGCCGGGAGCCGGACGTCTGTCCCTGAGGTCCCCCCGCCGGGGTCTCGAACCCCCGCGCACACCGAACCGCCCGGCGCCTTGAGCGCCGGGCGGTTCCGGATGTACGCGACCGGGTGTCCGGTGTCGGTGGCCCGCCCCCGCGGGGCGCGTGTCAGTGGCCCGCCCCCTCCGGCCGCGCCTTCAGCGGCATCATCAGCGCCGCGGCCGCCGCCAGGACGAACGCGCCCGCGGAGAGGAGCATCGCCCACTGGCCGGCGGCGGTCCAGCCGTCCGAGGCGGCGGTCGAGAAGAACACCGTGCCCAGCGCCGCGACACCGATCGACGCGCCCAGCTGCTGGTTGGCGTTCATCACGCCCGAGGCGGAGCCGGTCTGCTCCTCGGTGACGCCGGCGATGGCGATGTCGAAGAACGGGCCGACCGCGATACCCATGGCGAAGCCGGTCAGCAGCAGGGGCGCGAGCAGGTCCCAGGAGGACAGCGACGTGCCGCCGGTGTGGATCGTCCACGCCAGCCAGGAGACGGCGGCGCCCATCATGACCAGCCCGGCCTGCAGGGTCTTGCGGCCGAACTTCGGGCCGAGCACCGCGCCGGAGAGGATCGCGCCGACCACCATGCCGGCGGCCCACGGGATCATGCTCGTACCGGCGTGCATCGGGCTGAAGCCGAGGCCCAGCTGCAGGTACAGGGTGAGGATCAGCATCAGGCCGGACATCCCGGCGAAGAACAGCGTGCCGACCCCGAGCGAGGAGACGAACGCGCGGTTGGCGAACAGGCCCGGCTCCACCAGCGGGGAGCCGCCGCGGGCGGCGAGCCGGCGCTGGTACCAGCCGAACAGGGCGAGCACCGGGAGCGCGGCGGCGAGTGCGGCGTAGCACCAGGCGGGCCAGCCGAGTTCGCGGCCCTGGATCAGCGGGAAGATCAGCAGCAGCATGCCGGTGGAGAGCAGCGCCGAGCCGGGCAGGTCGAGCCGGGAGCCGGACGCGGAGCGGCTCTCGGGGAGCACCCGGAGCGCGGCCAGGAGGGCGAAGACGCCCAGCGGGACGTTGATCAGGAAGATGGTGCGCCAGCCGAGGCCGAACAGGTCCGCGCCGGTGAGCCAGCCGCCGAGGACGGGGCCGCCGACCGCGGACAGACCCATGATCGGGCCGAACGCGCCGAACGCGGCGGCCAGTTCCTTCGGCGGGAACATCTGCTTGATCAGGCCCAGGCCCTGCGGGACGACGAGGGCGGCGAACAGGCCCTGTGCGGCGCGTGAGGCGATCAGCATCTCGGCGTTCACGGCCGCGGCGCACAGCGCCGACATCGCGGTGAAGCCGAAGGTGCCGAGCAGGAACATCCGCTTGCGGCCGACGATGTCGCCGAGCCGGGCGCCGGTGATCATCAGCACCGCGAAGGCCAGGGTGTAGCCGGCGGTCGTCCACTGGATCTGGGTGTCGCTGCCGCCGAAGTCGGCCCGGATCGAGGGCGAGGCGATCCCGACGATCATCGCGTCGAGCAGGTCCATGATCTCGACGGCGAGGATCACCGCGAGTCCGAACCAGCGCAGCCGGTGGGCGGCGGACGAGGGCTTCTCGGTGTCGGCGGGGGCGGTCGCCGCGTCGGGTGCGGGGAGGGTTTCGGTGTCGTTCATCGCGGGGTCCTTCCGCGGATCGAGCGCCGTTCGTTCGGCGCGAACAGTGTTCGTTCGGTTGCGAACACTGTTTTACGTGCGAACGGTGTTCGTGTCAAGTACGGTGTTCGTATGACCTCGGTACCGGAACCCCCCTGGCTGCGCCGCAAGAAGCCCGCCGCCCCCGCCAAGCGCGCCCTGACCAGGGACGCGATCGTGGACGCGGCGATGCGGATCGTCGACGCGGAGGGCGTCGACGCCCTCTCGATGCGCCGCGTCGCGCAGGCCCTCGACACCGGAGCGGCCTCGCTCTACGCCCATGTCGAGAACAAGGAGGAGCTGCTCTCCCTGCTCCTCGACCGGGCCCAGGAGGGGATGACCGTCCCGGCTCCCGACCCCGGGCGGTGGCAGGAGCAGATCAAGGAAGTCGTACGGGACGGCCGCCGCCGGCTCGCCGCGCACCGGGATCTGGCGCGGGCGGCGGGGGAGGTGCCGCTCGGCCCGAACCAGATGATCATCGCCGAGGGGATGCTCGGCATTCTGCGGGCGGCCGGACTGCCCCCGCAGGTGTGCGCGTACGGGGTGGACGCCCTCGCCCTGTACCTGGTGGCGATCGTGGTGGACGACGCGGCGCGCGACCTGCGCATCGACGCCGTGACCGACGAGGAGCGCAAGGCCGCCCGGGTGGAGTTCACCGGCCGGATCCGCGACTACTTCCACTCCCTGCCGGAGGCGGACTTCCCGAACACCCGGGCGCTGGCCGGGGAGCTCACCCGGGATGTGGGCGACGAGCGGTTCGAGTTCGGGCTGGACCTGCTGGTGACCGGCCTGGAGCGGCACGCCTGAGGGTGGGCCGGGCGGGTGTTCGGCCGGGGGCGGGAGCCGGGTGCTCCCGCCCCCGTCGTACGCCCCGGAGCCTGAACCGTTATCGACGTACCAACCGGTCGGTATTGACAGGCGGGTCGAGTGACGGTGTGATTCCTCCCACCGAATTCCGCCCAGGAGGACCGCAATGGCGCCGTCCCAGTTGCACGAACTCGACGCACTCGCCCAGGCCGCGGCCGTGCGGTCGGGCGAGGTGAGTCCGGTGGAGCTGGTCGACCACCACCTGGACCGGATCGAGCGGTACGGCGATCGGCTCGGCGCGTTCGTCACCGTAACCGCCGAGTCGGCCCGTGACCAGGCCGTACAGGTCGAGCGCCGGCTGCGGCGGGACGGGCCGGACGGCCTTCCCCCGCTCTACGGCGTCCCCACCGCGATCAAGGACCTGACCGCCACCGCGGGCGTGCGCACCACGTTCGGCTCGAAGGCCTTCGACGGCTTCGTCCCGGACGAGGACGCCCACGCGGTCCGGTTGCTGCGCGAGGCCGGCACGATCAGCCTCGGCAAGACCAACACCCCCGAGTTCGGGCTCGCGGGCTACACCGACAACGAGGTGGCCGGCCCCGCCCTCAGCCCCTGGGACACCACCCGTACGGCCGGCGGATCCAGCGGCGGCGCCGCCGCGGCGGTGGCCGCGGGCCTGGTGCCCT
Organism: Streptomyces sp. NPDC051940; assembly: GCF_040680895.1. Taxonomy (NCBI): domain Bacteria; kingdom Bacillati; phylum Actinomycetota; class Actinomycetes; order Kitasatosporales; family Streptomycetaceae; genus Streptomyces; species Streptomyces sp. NPDC051940. The sequence continues at coordinate 33,946 of NZ_JBFAXR010000029.1, forward strand.
TCGCGCACGGCAGCGACGGTGGCGGCAGCATCCGCATCCCCGCGGCATGCTGCGGGATCTTCGGGCTCAAGCCCTCCCGGGGCCGGGTCGGCAACGGTCCCTTCGGCAGCGACGTCACGGGCTTCACCGTCCAGGGCCCGCTGTCCCGGACGGTCCGCGACGCCGCCGCGATGCTCGACGCGCTCGCCGTACCGCAGGCCGGCGATCCGTACTGGGCGCCGCCGCTGCCTGATGGAGAAACCTTCCTGCAGTACGCCGGACGCGAGCCCGGGAAGCTGCGGATCGCGGTCTACGCCGACCCCGGACTCCCGGAGATCGAGGTGGACCCGCAGATCCTCGCCGTCCACCGGGAGGCCGCCGAGCTGCTGGCCGCGCTCGGCCACGAGGTCACCGAGATCGAGAACCCCTTCGGCGACACCCTCCGGGACACCTTCATGACGGTGTGGGCCACGCAGTCGCTGCTGACCAAGACGGCCGCCGAGGACGACCTGCGCCCCCTCAGCCGGTGGTGGCGGGAGATCGGCCGGGGTCTGACGGCCGAGCAGTTCCTCGACGCCATGACCGGCGTCCACCAGGGCTCGCGGCGTGCCGCCGAGGCGCTCGACCCGTACGACGCCGTGCTCACCCCGACGCTGGCGATGCGGCCGCCCGCCCCCCGGTGGTTCCAGGAGGGCGACGCGCTCGAGGAGGCCCGCCGCCAGACCGGACTCAGCTGCTTCACCGCCGTGTTCAACGCCGGCGGCCAGCCCGCCGCCGGCCTGCCCCTGGGGCGGGACGCGGACGGTCTGCCCGTCGGCGTGATGCTCGCCGGCCGCCCCGCCGGCGAGGCCCGGCTCCTCTCGCTGTGCGCGCAGCTCGAGGCCGCACGCCCATGGACGGAGAACCGCCCGCCCGCCTTCCCCTGACCCCCGCCCGCGCTCCGCCGACCCCCCACCCGCGCCCGCCCGGGCCACCGCCCGCGGCCGGCTTCCCACCGAGCAACGCATCCCCGCGCACGCGCCCACCGGCACCCCGGTGCGCCTGCGTCGTCACGGCATCCCCCGACACATGAACAGGCACGGCCCGCGCCGCGGCCTGTGCTTGTCGCGCCCTCTTGGAGGCTTGATATGGCACGTTCGGTCAAGACACACGGCGTGGCCCGCGCCGTCGCACTCGTCGCGCTGCTCGGCATGGCGGCCTCCGCCTGTACGACGAGCAGCGGCGGCAGCGGCGGCGGGGGCGGCAAGGAGGGTTCGGGCGGCGGCTCGGCCGGTCTGCAGCTCACCGCCGACCCGACCACGCTGGACCCGGCCAAGGGCACGGCCGTACAGGACCTCGTCATGGCCCGCTTCATGTACGACTCGCTGGTGCGCCGCGACGACGGCGGCACGGTCGTCGGCGGGCTCGCCAAGAGCTGGCAGATGCCCTCGGCGTCCGAGGCCGTCTTCACCCTCAACGAGGGCATCACCTGCACCGACGGGACGAAGCTCACCGCGACGGACGTCGCCGCCTCGCTGCGGCGGCTCGCCGATCCCAAGGCGGGCGGCTACCCCGCCTTCGGCGCCGGCAACACACCGGAGATCAGCGCGGACGACGCGGCCGGCACGGTCTCCGTCAAGCTCGCCAAGCCCTACTCCGACCTGCTGTACGGCCTGGGCACACCGCAGGCCGGCATCATCTGCCCGAAGGCGCTGAAGGACGAGGCGCTGCTGAAGTCCGGGGGCAAGGGCGCGGGCACGGGGCGCTGGTACCTGACGAAGACGGTCGCCGGCTCCGCGTACACCCTCACCGCCCGCGACGGCTACGACTGGGCGCCGCGGTACGGGAACAGCCCGCAGGGCGAGGCGCCGGCGACCCTCACCATGCGGATCCTGCCCAACGAGTCCACGGCCGCCAACGAACTGCTGGCCGGCTCCCTGGACTACGCGGGCATCACCGGCCCCGACGCGGCGCGGCTGGCCGCGGCCAAGGACAAGGTCAGCCTCGTCCCGGCGCCGCTGGTCCGGATGATGGTGGTGTTCAACGAGCGCGCCGGCCACCCCGGCGCGGACCGGGCCTTCCGCGAGGCGGTGGGGGCCGTGCTGGACCGCAACGCGTTCAACCAGACGCTCACCAAGGGCTCCGGCGACGTGCTCGCCTCCATCGCGGACAAGGCGGTGCCGTGCGCGAGCACGGACGAGTCGCTGCTGGTGAAGCCGGACCCGGGCGCGGCGAAGAAGGCGCTGAAGGGCGTGCAGGTCACCGTGGTCGGCACCAACGCGGTCGCCGCGGGCGCGGGCAACGAGTTCGTCCAGGCCGCGCTGAAGGCGGCGGGCGCGGACGTCTCGCTGCGCAACGTGGACAACACGACCTGGGGCACCGAGGTGCTCGGCAACAAGGGCGACTGGGACGTGACCGTACTGCCCAACGTCAACGTCACCAATCTGCTGACCCACCCGGCGAGCATGCTCGCCGGCGCCGAGCCGCCCGCCGGGCGGAACTTCGGCGGCGTGGACAACGCGGAGTTCGCGGCCGGTTTCGGCGCCGCGATGGCCGCGACCGACCCGGCGGCCAAGTGCGAGGCGTGGGGCCGGGCGCAGAAGGCGCTGCTCACCAACCGCGATGTGCTGCCCCTCGCGGCGATCAAGGTCTTCTACACGACCGGCAAGCGTGTGGAGATGGCGGCCCCCGACGGGGTGCTCGACATGAGCACGGTGCGCCTGAAGAAGTGAACCGGGCCCCGGGTCACCGCCCTTCGCGGCGGTGACCCGGGGCGCCCGCCCGGCGGGAGCCGGGGACGCGCGACGAAACGTACGACCGAAGTGAGCACCCCCGAGGAGGGCGGCCCGTGGCCGAAGCAGTTGTCGTCTCCGAAGCCGGTCCGCCGGCCCCCGCCGCCGCGCGGCGGACGCGGTCACCCTGGCCGGCGTTCGCCCTGCGGCGCGCGGTCGGGCTGGCCGCGGTGCTGGTCACGCTGGTCGTCGGCACCTTCCTGATGGTCAAGCTGATGCCCGGCGATCCCGCGCAGGCGCGGGCCGGGGCCGGCGCCACCCCCGAGCAACTGGTGCAGGCCCGGCAGGAGATGGGGCTGGACCGGCCCGTCCTCGCCCAGTTCGGCGACTACGTGGGCGGGCTGCTCCGCGGCGACCTCGGGGACTCCTTCCAGACAGGCCAGCCCGTGGCGAAGATGATCGGCGACGGTATGCCCTTCACCGCCCAGGTCGCCGTGCTGGCCATGGTCGTCGCGCTGGTGGTGAGCGTGCCGCTCGGGATGGCCGTGGCCGTGGTCTGCCGGGGCGGCCGGCGCGGGCCGCTGGACACGCTGTTCACCGGAGTCACCGCCCTCGCCCAGGCCGTCCCCGAGTACGTGCTCGGCACGCTGCTGGTCGTGGTGTTCGCCGTGCGGCTGGAGCTGCTGCCCCCGTCGGGCGCCGACAGCCTCGACGCGTTCGTGCTGCCCGTGCTCGCCGTCAGCATCGGTCCCATCTGCACGCTGGCCCGGATCGTACGGCGGGAGACGGCGTCCGTGCTCACCACGGACTATCTGCGCACCGCCCGCGGCCGCCGGCTCCCGGCGCCGCGGCTGTACGCCCGGCACGCCCTGCCGAACCTGCTGACCAGCACCCTCACCGTGGGCGGGCTGATCCTCACCGGCCTGCTCGGCGGCACCGTCATCGTCGAGTCCGTCTTCGGCATCCCCGGGCTCGGCCTGGCCTCCTTCAAGGCGATCATCGCCCGCGACTACCCGGTCATCCAGGGCATGGTGCTGGTCATCGGCCTGCTCGCCGCCCTGCTGAACCTCCTCATCGACATCGTCCTGGGCCTCCTCGACCCGCGGACCCTCAACGCGAAGGCAGGCACCGCATGACCACCGCCGCGCCTGACGGCCGCCGACCGCGGCTCACCCCCGGCCTCGTCGCGGGCCTGGTGCTGATGGCCGTCCTCGTCGTCCTCGCCGCCGCCGCGCCCTGGATCTGGGGCGAGGAGGCCGAGGCGCTCGGCGGCATGCCGCATCTGGGCGCGAGCGCCGACCACTGGTCGGGCACCGACCCGCAGGGACGCGACGTCCTCGCCCGTACGCTGGTGGCCACCCGTACGACGCTGCTGATGTGCTTCGGCGCCACCGCGATCGCCGCCGCCGGCGGGATCGGACTGGGCGCCGCGATCTGGGTCGCCGGGCCGCGGGTGCGCGAGGCCGGGCAGCGGCTCGTCGACGTGCTCATCTCCTACCCCGCCGTGCTGCTGGCGATGATCGTCGCCGCCGTGCTGGGGCCCGGCGCCGGCACCTCCGTGGTGGCCATCGGACTCGCAACCTGCCCGGCGTTCGCCCGGCTGACCACGAACCTCGCCGCGAACACCGCGAACCGCGACTTCGTCTCCACCGCCCGGCTGCTCGGCGTACCGCCGCTGCGGCTGCTGCGCCGGCACATCGTGCCGAACATCGCCGAACCGCTGCTCGTGCTGGTCTCGGTGGCGTTCACCGTCGCGCTGAAGGCGCTGACCGGGCTGTCGTTCCTCGGCATCGGCGTACAACTGCCGTCGTACGACTGGGGGAAGCTGCTCGCCGACAACCTGCCCGACATCTACAACAACGCGGCGCCCGTACTCGCCCCCTGCCTCGCCATCGTGGTGGCGGGCCTGGCGGGCGGCCTGATCGGCGACGGGCTGGCCGCGGCGATGAACCCCTCGGCCCACCACGACCGCCCGCGCGGCGGGCGGGCCCGGGTCGCGGCGGCGCTGGCGGGCGCCGCCGTGCCCGCGCCCGCGGCGGACGCCGTCGCGGTCGCCGAGGACCTGACCGTCTCGCTCCCGGACGGCACCCGGCTGGTCGACGGGGTGTCGCTGAGCATCGCCCCCGGGGAGATCGTCGGCGTGGTCGGCGAGTCGGGCTCCGGCAAGTCGCTCACCGCGATGTCCCTGGCCCGGCTGCTGCCCGAACCGCTGCGCGCGGACGCGGCGGCGCTGCGGGTCGGCGACCTGGACCTCACCGGGAAGCCGCCGGCCCGGCGGCTGGCGACCGAGATCGGCATCGTCTACCAGGACCCGTCGTCCTCCTTCAACCCCGTGCTGAAGCTGGGCGGCCAGCTGACGGAGACCCTGCGGGTGCACGGGGGCGTCTCTCGCACCGAGGCGCGCACGCGGGCGGTGGAGCAGCTGCGGCGCGCCCACGTCACCCAGCCCGAGGCGCGGATGGGACAGCATCCGCACGAGCTGTCCGGCGGCCAGCGGCAGCGGGCGATGATCGCCTCCGCGATGCTCACCCGGCCGAAGCTGCTGATCGCCGACGAGCCGACCACCGCGCTGGACGTCACCGTCCAGGCCGAGGTGCTGCGGCTGCTGCTGGCGGCCAACGAACGCGACGGCACGGCGATCCTGCTGATCTCCCACGACATCGCGGTGGTCTCGTCGGTCTGCGACCGGGTGCTGGTGATGTACGCGGGCCGGCTGGTCGAGGAGCTGACGGCGGAGCAGCTGCGCGCGGGCGCCGCCCGCCACCCGTACACCCGGGCCCTGCTCGCGGCCACCCCGTCGCTCGACGAGGACAAGCCCCTGACCCCGATCCCGGGCCGCCCCCCACAGCCCGCCACCCGCCCCCCGGGCTGCGCCTTCGCCCCACGCTGCGGCCTGGCGACGACCGTATGCACGGAGGAGCGCCCACTGCCGCGGCAGACGGAGTCGGGGTCGGCCGCCTGCCACGCACTGGGGACGGAGAGCGGGGCGGGGCTGGATCAAGCCCGCCCCCAGGCAATGGGGGCCGACAGCGGGGCGGGACCGCATCAAGCCCGTCCCCACGCGCTGGGGGTGGAGAGCGGGGCGGGACCGCATCAAGCCCGCCCCCACGCGCTGGAGGCGGAGAGCGGAGACGGGCCGGATCAAGCCCGCCCCCACGCGCCGGGGGCCGACAGCGGGGCGGGACCACATCAAGCCCGTCCGGCGTTTGAGGACGAGCGCCGCCAGGCGCGATCCGCGGCCGCAGGCCGCGAGGCGGTTCCGGGGCAGAGCCCGATCGACGCCACACGGCTGGCGCAGGCCGGCGACACGGAGGGAACGCCGCGATGACACCCGTACTCGAACTGGACCGGGTCAGCGCAGGCTTCGGCTGGGGCCCCCGCCGCAAGGCGGTCCTGCACGAGGTCAGCCTCACCCTCGAGGCAGGCCGCACCCTCGGCCTCGTCGGCGAGTCCGGCTCCGGCAAGTCGACCCTGGCCAAGGCCGTCGTGGGCCTGGTGCGGCCCGCGTCCGGCCGGATCCTCGTCGACGGGGAGGACCTGGCCGCCGCGGGCCGCGACCGGATCGCGGCGCTGCGCCGCCGGATCCAGCTCATCCCGCAGGACCCCTACGCCTCGCTCAACCCCCGGATGACCGTCGGCGACGCCCTCGCCGAGGCCATCGACCCGCGCCGGGGCCGGGCCCGCGACCACCGCGAGGCGATCGCCGGCCTGCTGGCCCGGGTCGCCATGGACGCCGACGCCGCGGACCGCTACCCGCACGCCTTCTCCGGCGGCCAGCGGCAGCGCGTCGCCATCGCCCGGGCGCTCGCGGTGCGGCCGGAGGTGATCGTGGCCGACGAGGTCACCTCGGCGCTGGACTGCTCGGTGCAGGCGGAGGTGCTGGGCGTCCTCGGGGAGCTGCGCCGTGAGACGCGGCTGACCATGCTGTTCATCTCGCACGACCTTGCCGTCGTACGGCATGTGTCGGACGAGGTCGCGGTGATGTCCGGGGGCCGGATCGTGGAGTACGGGGAGCGGGACGCCGTCTTCTCGGCGCCGGCCCACGCTTACACCCGGCTGCTGCTGGAGAACGTGCCGGACGGGCGCCCGCTGCACACGACGGCGGCTCAGCCGAACGGGTGACAGCGCGCGTTCCGGTTGCCGCCGCCGCGGGAGGGGGCTAACGTACAACCTGATGGTTGTAAGTCAGGAGTCCGCCGCCGAGCGCGCCGACCGCCTCTTCCACGCCCTGGCCGACGGGACGAGGCGCGAGATCGTCGTGCTCACCCTGGCCGGTGAGCACTCGGTCTCCGACCTCGCCCGCCGCTTCCCGATGAGCTTCGCGGCCGTCCAGAAGCATGTGGCGGTGCTGGAGCGGGCCGGCCTGGTCGTCAAGCAGCGGCACGGACGGGAGCAGCGCGTGCGCGGGAACGCGCAGGCGCTGGCCGAGGTCCGTGAGCTGCTGGACCGGCTGGAGGCGGTGTGGCGCGGACGCATGGACCGGATCGGCGAGATGCTCGCCGGGCCCGGACCGGCGGACAGCGAGGAGGACGCATCATGGCCGTGACCGATGTCAAGAAGGACCTGGAAGCACGCACGCTGACCTTCACCGCCCGCTTCGCCGCGCCCCCGGCGCGGGTGTGGCAGGTGTGGGAGGACCCGCGGCAGCTCGAGCGCTGGTGGGGTCCGCCGACGTACCCGGCGACGTTCGTCGACCACGAACTGAAGCCGGGCGGTGAGGTCCTGTACTTCATGACCGGGCCGGAGGGCGACAAGCACTACGGGTGGTGGCGGGTCACCTCCGTCGACGCCCCGCGCGAACTGCGGTTCAGGGACGGCTTCGGCGACGAGACCGGCAAGCCCAGCTCCGAACTGCCGGAGACGGACGTGACCGTGCGGCTCTCGGCGGACGGCGACGCGGCCACGGTGATGACCGTGGAGAGCGTCTACGGCTCGCGCGAGGCCATGGAGCAGGTGCTCTCCATGGGCATGGAGGAGGGCATGACCCTCGCCGTGAACCAGATCGACGCGCTGCTGGCGGACTCCGCCGCCTGAACGTGCTGACCGCGCGTCATCAGCCCAGGTCGCGGCGGGCGGCTCCGGCTTCCGGTCGACACCCGGTTGGAGTAGGGGTTTCATTGGGAAATGTCGCCCTTGACTGCCTGACGGCAGACCCGCGGCGAGGGCACGTAAGGGACGACCGGCGGCGCAGTGGCGCCGCCGGGGCGCGTCCCGGCAGAGAGCGAGGCCCGCGCGTGCAGCGCGGGTCTCGCGTATGTCCGGAACGGTTCCGCACCGTGCGTCCGGATCGATTCCGCACCGTGCGCCCGGCCGGGCGGGCGCCGCCCGGCGCCCGTAGCATCGGGGTGAACCTCGCAGAGAGGACGCAACCGGTGAAATCCATCTGGAAGGGTGCCATCTCCTTCGGCCTCGTCAGCATCCCCGTCCAGCTCTTCTCGGCCACCGAGGAACGCGGCGTGTCCTTCAAACAGGTGCACGCGACGGACGGCGGCCGGATCCGCTACCGGCGGATCTGCGAGCTGGAGGACGAGGAGGTCGCGTACTCCGACATCACCAAGGCGTACGAGACCGACGACGGCACTCTCGTCATGCTGACCCCGGAGGAGCTGGCCGATCTGCCGCTGCCCTCCAAGAAGATCATCGATGTCGTGGGGTTCGTCCAGGCGGAGGAGTTCGACCCGATCCAGTTCAACCGGGCCTACTACATCAAGGCCGCCGACGCCGCGGCGGCCAAGCCGTACGTGCTGATGCGCGAGGCCCTGGAGCGCTCCGGCCGGGTCGCCGTGGTCAAGGTCGCGCTGCGCAGCCGCGAGGCGCCCGCGCTGCTGCGGGTGCACGACGGCGTGCTGGTGCTGCACACCATGCTGTGGCCGGACGAGGTCCGCTCGGCGGAGGGCATCGCGCCCGACAACAAGGTGACCGTCCGCAAGCAGGAGCTGGAGATGGTCGACTCGTTCATGGAGGCGCTCGGGGGGTACGACCCCGACGAGTTCACGGACGAGTACCGCGCGGCCGTCGAGGCGCTGGTGGCCTCGAAGGAGGGCGAGGGCCCGCCCGTCGTGCACGAGGAGGCGGCGGAGAAGCCGGGCAAGGTCATCGATCTGATGGCCGCGCTGGAGGCGAGCGTCAAGGCCGCGAAGTCGGCGCGCGGGGAGGAGCCCGCCGCGGCGGAGAAGGCCACCGTGAGCAGGATGCCGGCGAAGAAGGCGGCGGCCAAGAAGACGGCGGCCAAGAAGACGGCGGCCAAGAAGACCGCCGCGAAGAAGACCACGGCCAAGAAGGCGGCCGCGAAGAAGTCCACCGCCAAGAAGGCCGCCAAGAAGACCGCTTCGAAGAAGGCGGCCTGATCCCCCGTGGCCGGACGGGCGGTTGACGCGGGATGACGACGGTCACCGAGGTCGAGGGCCGCCGGCTCAAGCTCAGCAACCTGGACAAGGTGCTGTGGCCGGCCCCCGGTTACACCAAGGGCGAGGCGCTGCACTACTACACGCGGATCGCCGGGGCGCTGCTGCCGTATCTGCACGACCGCCCGGCCTCCTTCCTGCGCTTCCCCGAAGGGGTGGAGGGGCAGCGCTTCTTCGCCAAGAACGTGCCGCCCGGCGCGCCGGACTGGGTGGCCACCGCGGAGATCGAGGGCAAGTCCTCCACCGTCCGCCACGTCCTCGTCCAGGACCTGCCGACCCTGCTGTGGGCGGTGAACCTGGCGGCGATCGAGATCCATGTGCCGCAGTGGCGGGTCACGGAGCCCGAGCTCTCCGACCGGATCGTCTTCGACCTGGACCCCGGGCCGCCGGCCACCGTCGTCGAGTGCTGCCAGGCAGCGCTGCTGCTGCGGGAGGCGCTGGCGGAGGACGGACTGGACGCCTGGCCGAAGACCTCGGGGTCGAAGGGCCTGCACCTGTACGTGCCGATCGAGGGCGCTCCGTCGGCCGACACCTCCGCGTACGCGAAGGCGCTCGCCGTAAGGCTGGAGGAGCGGCACCCCGAGCTGGTCCTGCACCGGATGACCAAGTCCCTGCGGCGGGGCAGGGTGTTCGTCGACTGGAGCCAGAACAACCGGGCGAAGACGACCGTCGCGCCCTATGTCGTACGCGCGAAGGAGCAGCCCACGGTGTCCGCCCCGCTGGGGTGGGACGAGGTGGAGGCGTGCTCCGCGCCGCAGGAGCTGGCGTTCCTGCCGGACGAGGTGGTCGAGCGGGTCGAGGAGTACGGCGATCTGATGGCGCCCGTGCTGGAGGAGCGGTTCCGGCTGCCCGGTTGAGCAGAATCGGGTCCGAAATGCCGGATTACTCCGTTCGTGGCACAGTGGGAGCACCGTCATGAGGAGGAAACCGCCATGACAAAGGGCCACAGGCAGCGCGAGAGCGGCAATCCCGCCTATCGGGCGGCGATCGAGGCCAGGAACGAGCGCTACAAGGACTCACAGCGTCAGGCGGGGATGTCCGCGCACTTCGATGCGAAGTCGCACAGCAGCCGGACGAATCCCCAGGCTCAGCGCCGCTCCGCTCAGCGGGAGCGCGGATAGACGCTGTGAGGCGTGCGGGGCGGGTCGCTCAGGCGGCCCGCCCCCGCTGCCCGTCCGGGGGGTCCCCGGCGTCTGGCGGCAGCGGCTGCTTGTCCGTCCGCAGCCCCCGCCACACCGGGTGCCGCAGCCGGCCGGCCGGTGTCCACTCGGCGTAGCCGACCTCCGCCAGCAGCACCGGCTCCACCCAGTGCACGTCGCGGCTGTACACGTGCCGGTCGTCCAGCGGGCCCGTGAACGGGCTCGTGTCGCGGGCCAGACCGTCCAGCAGCGGCTGCAGCGTCTCCAGGGCCCGCTCGGAGAAACCGCTGCCCACGCTGCCCGCGTACACCAGCCCCCGCGGTGACTCGAGGCCCACCAGCAGCGCGCCGAACGTGCCCCGGCGGTGGCCCCCGCCCTGGGTCCAGCCGCCGATCCACACCTCCTCGGTGCGGACGTTCTTGATCTTGAGCCAGGCGTCGCTGCGCCGGTCCGGGTGGTAGGCGGAGGCCAGACGCTTGGCGATGAGTCCTTCGAGATGGTGCTGCCGGGTGAGTTCGAGCGCCTCCTCGCCGTGCCCCTCCCAGTACGGCGGCGCGGCCCAGTGCGGGGCGTCCAGGGCGAGGTCCGCGAGCAGTTCGCGACGGCGTCGGTAGGGGTCGCGCAGGGTGGAGCGGCCGTCGAGGTGGAGGACGTCGAACACCATGTAGTCCACCGGCACCTCGGCCGCCAGCCGGCTGATCTGCTCCGCGCGGGTGAGGTTCATCCGCCGCTGCAGGGCGGCGAAGGAGGGGCGGCCGTCCGGGCCGAGGGCGACGAGCTCGCCGTCCAGCACGCAGGGCGGCAGTCCGGCCGGGGGCGGGGCGAGTTCCGGGTACTGGGCGGTGACGTCGTTGTCGTTGCGGGACAGCAGGGTGAGGGAGCCGTCGCCCGGTACGTACGCGACGGCCCTGATGCCGTCCCACTTCAGCTCGTAGCCGTACCCCGCGTCCGCCGCGGGGGAGGGCAGCGCCCCGGACACGGCCAGCATGGGCCTGATCCGCGGCAGCTCCGCTGCCCTCCCGGGTGTTTCGTCGCGGCGTCCCGCCATACGGAGAAACTATGCGCGGCCGGGGGCTATGTCCTGCTGGAGGGGTGCGAGGGTGTCGCCGATCCGCCCGATCGTCTCGCTCGGTACGCCGAGCGAGTCCAGGGTGTCCACCAGATGGCCGACGACGCGTCCGAAGTCGTCCGGGGTGATCCCCAGGCCCTCGTGCGCCTTGGCCATCGGCCGGCCGTTGTAGCGCGCCGGGCCGCCCAGCGCGGCGCCGATGAAGGCCCGCTGGTGGCCCTTGAGCCGCGCCACGTCGATGTCCTCGAAGTACCCCGTCAGGGAGGGGTCGGCGAGTACCCGCTTGTAGAAGTCGTCCACGGCTGCCGAGACCGCGGCCTCGCCGCCGATCGAGTCGTAAATGCTCATGGGGCAGAAGTATCTAGCTCATAAACCGGTTCCGGAAGGTCGAGTTGTGGCGGGAAGTGGACACACTCGACTGACAGGCGGTCCTTTTGGGACAGTTCACCGGGAGCGGATCCCGGTTCCTCCGCTCCGGTCCGCATACCGAGGGGGAGGCGACGATGCCCGAGTCCCGCGCCGAAGCGGCCGGAGCAGCCGGAGCAGCCGGAGCAGCCGGACCAGCCGGCTCCGCCAGGCTGACCGCGCGTGAGTGGGGCGTGCTGCTGGTGCTGTGCGGCGCGATCTTCCTCGAGGGCATCGACGTGGCGATGCTGAACGTCGCGCTGCCCTCGATCCGCGCCGACCTGGGGCTGTCCACCGGGACCCTCAGCGGCGTGGTCAGCGCCTATGTGCTGGGCTACGGCGGGTTCATCCTGCTCGGCGGGCGCGCGGCCGATCTGCTGGGCCACCGCCGGATGTTCGTGACCTGGCTGGTCGTCTTCCTGGCCTTCTCCGGGCTCGGCGGGTTCGCCACCGAGGGCTGGATGCTGCTGCTCGCCCGGTTCGTCACGGGGGTGGCGGCGGCGTTCCTGGCGGCCGCCGGGCTGGCGCTGGTCTCGTCCGGCTTCCCGGAGGGGCCGGTCCGCACCCGGGCGATCGCCGTGTACGCGGGGACGGCCGCGGCCGGGTTCTCCCTCGGCCTCGTCGCGGGCGGCGTGCTCACCTCGTTCGGCTGGCGGTGGGTGTTCTTCGCGCCGGTCGTGCTGTCGGCGCTGATCCTGGCCGCCACCCTGGCGCTGGTCCGCGACACGGGGAGGCCGGCGCGGCCCCCGGGCGGCTTCGACCTGGCCGGGGGCCTCACCGTCACCGGGGCGATGCTGCTGCTGTCGTACGGGGTGGTCCGGCTGGAGCATCCCGGTGACGGGCCGGGCCGCACCGCCGCCGTGTTCGCCGCGGGGCTGGCGCTGCTGGGGCTGTTCGTCGTGGTCGAGCGGCGGTCCGCGGCGCCGCTGGTGCGGCTGGCGGTGCTGCGCTCGGCGCCGCTGGTGCGGGTCAACGCGGCCGCGCTGCTGTTCCTGGCCGCCTTCGCGGGCTTCCAGTTCGTGGTCACCCTGTACTTCCAGGAGATACGCGGCTGGGGCACGATGCGCACCGGGCTGGCCATGCTGGTGCTGGGCGTCGACGCGGTCCTCGCGCCCCTGCTGACACCGCGCCTGGTGCAGCGCTTCGGCGTCACCCGCGTGACGCTGAGCGGCTTCGTCAGCGCCGCGGCCGGCTACGCGCTGTTCCTGCCCGTCGGGGCGGACTGGTCGTATCCGGCGATGCTCCCGGCGCTGTTCCTGCTCGGGCTGGCCTTCGCCCTGGCGTACGGGCCGCTCACCATGGCCGCCACCGACGGGGTGGCGGAGGACGAGCACGGGCTGGCGGGCGGACTGCTGTACACCTCCACCCAGTTCGGCATGGCGCTCGGCCTGTCGGCCGTCACCGCCGTCAGCGTCGGCGCCGGTGCGGGGCTGGAGGGGCTGCGCGCCGCGCTGGCCGTCCCGCTGGGGGTGGCGGCGCTCGGCGTGCTCGTCGTCGCGTCGGGCCTGCGCCGTCCGGCCGTACGGCGGGAGGAGGCGGTCAGCCGCGCCCGATGAACGGCATCGACGTCGCCATCACCGTCGCGAACTGCACGTTCGCCGCGAGCGGCAGCGACGCCATGTGCAGCACGGTCCGCGCCACGTCCGCGACGTCCATCAGCGGCTCCACCGCCGTACTGCCGTCCGCCTGCCTGGTGCCCGTGCGCATCCGCTCGGTCAGCTGCGTGGCCGCGTTGCCGATGTCGATCTGGCCGCAGGCGATGCCGTACTTGCGGCCGTCCAGCGACAGGGACTTGGTCAGGCCGGTCAGCGCGTGCTTGGTCGCCGTGTAGGCGACCGAGTCCGGGCGCGGGGCGTGGGCGGAGACCGAGCCGTTGTTGATGATGCGGCCGCCGCGCGGCTCCTGCTCCTTCATCAGCCGGAACGCCGCCTGCGCGCACAGGAACGCGCCGGTGAGGTTGGTGTCCACCACGTCCCGCCAGTCCTCGACCGCCAGCTCCTCCAGCGGTACGGCGGGACCGAACCGGCCCGCGTTGTTGAACAGCAGGTCCAGCCGCCCGTACCGCTCCCGTACGGCCGCGAACAGCGCGTCGACGGCCGCCGGGTCCGTGACGTCCGTGGGCACCGGGGTGACCGCGCTGTGGTGGCCGGCCAGCAGCGCCGTCCCGGTGAGCGGATCCGCGCGCCGGCCGGCGAGCACGACGTCCCAGCCGGCGTCCGCCAGCGTGAGCGCCACCGCCCTGCCGATCCCCGACCCCGCACCGGTGACGACCGCGACCTTCGACAGCTCCTGCATGCGATCACCATACGGCGGGAGGTGACGCACACCTCACCCCCGGGACGGCCTCCGGGGCCGGGGACGGACCCCCAGTGGTCCAGTCCACCGCGCCGCGGCTGAGAGAATGGGCCCTCGCCCGTGCCCTCCCCCCCTTCGCTGGAGCACCCATGCCTGACAGCGGTCCCGACCGCATAGCGCCGACCGCCGAGCAGACCGACGTACCCGGCAGCCCCGCCCTCGCCCCCCGCAGGCGGGCCGGGCTGCTGATCGTCCTGATGCTCGGCGGGCTCACCGCGATGCCCCCGCTGTCCATGGACATGTACCTTCCCGCGCTCCCCGCCGCCGCCGGCGAACTGCACAGCACCGCCGCCCAGATCCAGCTCACCCTCACCACCTGCCTGGCCGGGCTCGCACTCGGCCAGCTGGTCGTGGGCCCGCTCAGCGACCGCTTCGGCCGCCGCCGCCCGCTGCTCGCCGGGATGCTCGTGTACGTCGTGGCCACCGCCGCCTGCGCGGTGGCGCCCGACGTGGCGACGCTGACCGGGTTCCGGCTGGTCCAGGGGCTGGCCGGGGCGGCCGGCGTGGTCATCGCGCGGGCCGTGGTGCGCGATATGTACGACGGGCTGGAGATGGCCCGCTTCTTCTCGTCCCTGATGCTCGTCTCCGGTATCGCGCCGATCGCCGCGCCCGTCCTCGGCGGCCAGGTGCTGCGCTTCACCGACTGGCGCGGGGTGTTCGTGGTGCTGGCGGTGATCGGGGCCGCGATCACCGCGGTCGTGGCGCGCAGGCTGCCCGAGACGCTGCCGCCGTCCGCCCGCCACTCCGGCGGCTTCCGCAGCACGCTGGGCGCGCTGCGCGGGCTGCTCGCGGACCGCCGCTTCACCGGCTACCTGCTGTCCGGCAGCTTCGCCTTCGCGGCGCTCTTCGCGTACGTGTCGGCGTCGTCGTTCGTCGTCCAGGAGATCCACGGGGCGTCCGCGCAGACCTTCAGCCTGCTGTTCGGCGCGAACGCGCTGGGGATGGTGGCCGTCGGCCAGGTCAACGGGCGGATCCTGGTGGGCCGGGTCAGCCTCGACCGGGTGCTGGCCGTCGGCCTGGTGCTGGTGGCGGGGGCGTCGGCGGCCCTGCTGCTGATGGCGTGCGGGGTGTTCGGCGACCTCGGGCTCGCGCCCTTCGCCGCCGGGTTCTTCGTGCTGATGTCGTCGCTGGCCCTCGTCATGCCCAACGCCAACGCCCTCGCCCTGATGCGCGCCAAGGACGCCGCCGGCTCGGCGTCCGCGCTGCTCGGAACGTCGGCGTTCCTCACCGGGGCCATCGCCTCGCCGCTCGTCGGCGTCGCCGGTGAGCGGACCGCGGTGCCGATGGCGGTGGTCCAGGTGACGTGCTCCGCGCTGGCGGGGCTCGCGTTCCTGGCGATGTGCGTGCGCACGCCTAGACTCGTCCGGTGAGTGAGACCGAGGACGCGCTGCGGCGCACCCTGGCCGGCGCGCTGGACGGGCTGCCGGCGCGGCAGGCGGCGCAGGCCGTGGACCGGCTGATCGAGAACTACCGCGGCGCCACCCCCACCGCCGCGCCCGTGCTGCGCAACGCCGCGGACGTGGCGGCGTACGCGGCCTACCGGATGCCGGCCACCTTCGAGTCCGTACGCGCCGCCCTCGGCGCGCTGCGTACGGCGGCGGGGGACTGGGCGCCCGCGAGCCACGTCGACATCGGCGGCGGCACCGGCGCCGCGACCTGGGCGGTGGCCGACGCGTGGCCCGCCGAGCGCGACACCGTGGTCATCGACTGGGCGGAGCCCGCGCTGGAGCTGGGCAAGCAGCTCGCCGCCGGCTCCGGGCTGCCCGCGCTCGCGGGCGTCGAGTGGCGGCGGCAGGTCGTCGGTACGGGGCTGGAGCTGCCGGACACGGACCTGGTCACCGTGTCGTACGTCCTCGGGGAGCTCACCGGGCCCGACCGCGCCGCGGTCGTGGACGCGGCGGCCGACGCCGCGCAGGCCGTGGTGGTCGTCGAGCCCGGTACGCCCGACGGCTACCGCCGGGTCATCGAGGCCCGCGGCCGGCTGATCGAGGCCGGGTTCACCGTCGCCGCGCCCTGTCCGCACGACGGCACGTGCCCGATCATGGCCGCCGCGAACCCGGCGGAGCCCGCCGTCGACTGGTGCCACTTCGCCGCGCGCGTCCAGCGCAGCTCGCTGCACCGCAAGGTCAAGGGCGGGGCGCTGGGGCACGAGGACGAGAAGTTCTCGTACGTCGCCGCGGTGCGGTTCCCGGTGCGGCCGGCCGCGAACCGGGTCGTCCGGCATCCGCAGATCCGCAAGGGGCTCGTCATGCTGCGGCTGTGCACGGCGGAGGACGGGCTGGCCGGGGAGAACGTCTCCAAGCGCCACGGGCCGCTGTACCGGGCGGCCCGTGACGTGGAGTGGGGGGACGCGTGGCCCCCCGGGGATCTCACACTCTGATCTCCAGCGTGCAGCACTTCACGCTGCCGCCGCCCTTCAGCAGCTCTGTCAGGTCCAGCGGTACGGGCTCGTAGCCGCGGGCCCGCAGCGGGGCGCACAGGCCCGCGGCGGCCTGCGGGAGCAGGACGTGCCGGCCGTCGCTGACGGCGTTCAGGCCGAAGGCGAGCGCGTCGGCCTCCTCGGCGATGACCGCGTCGGGGAAGAGGCGGGCGAGTGCCTCGCGGCTGCCGGGGGAGAACGCGCCCGGGTAGTACATGACGTCCGTGTCGGTGGAGTCGTCCAGGACGCACAGGGCGGTGTCGAGGTGGTAGAAGCGGGGGTCGACGAGGTCCAGGCCGATCACCGGGCGGCCGAAGAACTCCTGTGCCTCGGCGTGGGAGGCGGGGCTGGCGCGGAAGCCGCGGCCCGCGAGGAGGAGGTTCCTCGTGACGGCGAAGTCGCCCTCGCCCTCGTTGACGTGCTCGGGGATGCGGATGTCGGCGTAGCCCTGCGCCTGGAACCACTTGCGCTGGGCCAGTGCCTCGCCCGCGCGCTGCGGGAAGGCGAAGCGGGCGGAGAGGACGCGGCCGTCGATGACGGTGGCGCCGTTGGCGGCGAAGACCATGTCGGGCATGCCGGGTTGCGGCGTGAGCAGCTCGACGGTGTGGCCGAGGGAGAGGTACGTGCGCTTGAGGTCCTCCCACTGGGTGAGGGCCAGCTGCGGGTCGACGGGCTTCGCGGGGTCCATCCAGGGGTTGATGGAGTAGCTGACCTCGAAGTGCGTGGGTGGGCACATGAGGTAGCGGCGGGGCGGGGCAGTGCGCAATGAGGGCTCCTCACATGGTCGGGTTATTCCGGTACGTGCATCGTGGCGCCTGGGGCGCCGTTTACGCAGGCTTCGCGTGAGGGTTTCGTGTCGCGTTCATCCCGGCGGGGGCGCCTCGCGCGCGCGGGCGCGCTCTGCGGGCCGCTCCGCGCGGGGTGGCCCCGCGGGTTGCGTCGCGCTGCGGGGGCTCCGCCCCCGGACCCCCTCCGCGGGCTGCGCCCGCATCGCGCCTGGACGGCGCTCGGCCTCAAACGCCGGCCGGGCTGGGCGCGGGCCGTGCGCCCCGATGCCTGGCGGCCGGTGTGTCGGCGCTGCGCGCCTCGTCCTCAAGCGCCGGCCGGGCTGGGTATGGGCCGTGCGCCCTTGTGCCTGGCGGCCGGTGTGTCGGCGCTGCGCGCCTCGTCCTCAAGCGCCGGACGGGCTGGGTGTGGGCCCTTCGGCCTTGTGCCTGGCGGCCGGTGTGTCGGTGCTGCGCGCCTCGTCCTCAAGCGCCGGACGGGCTGGGTGTGGGCCCTTCGCCCTTGTGCCTGGGCGCCGGCGGTTTGCCCCTGGCGAGGGATCCCCGGCGGGGAACCTCCCGGCACGGAACCCCGGCGGGGAACCTCCTGGCACCGAACCCCGGCCGGGACCCCCGGCACCGAACCCCGGCCGGGACCCCCGGCACCGAACCCCCGCCGGGACCCCCGGCACCGAACCCCCGCCGGGACCCCAGCACGGAACCCTCGCCGCGGAACCCCGGCCGGTAACCCCCGCCACGGAGCACCCGGAGGGCAATCCCCGGAACGGACACCCGGGCATGACCCGCAACGGCCGTCGGAAGGGACCCTCCGGGGCAGGGGCGGCTCTGGACATGGGCAGCCCACCCGTAGCACCAGCTCCTCCGGTCCCGGCAGGGGGTGGCCCAGTTGCACAGCTCACTGACACGGATCAGCATCCGCGGAGATCCCCCCGGCAGGGACCAGCCCTCCGCTAAGGACCAGCCCCCGGACAAGGGGCACCCCGGCAGGCCCCAGCCCCCGGCAGGGACCGGTCCCCGTGGGCAGCGGGCCGCTTGTTGGGGGTCACGGGTCGGAATAGCTCGGGCTACATTCCGGTGTCGGCTGCGGGGGCGGGCGTGGGCGGAGGCGGGGTTCGCCTGGGCGCGGGCCCGCGGGGTGCGTACGGGTTCCGCCAAGTGTGGCTGAGAGGGCTGTCCGATCGTGGCAGCATTGGCCTACCGGCCCCCGGGCTCGACGACCCGGCCGCCGGTCGCGGTGGCGTGAGGTGAGGGGAGCCGAGGACTTATATGGCACGGACGAGCAGGATCCCGCAGTGGCTGCAGCGCCGGAGCAGGTCTCAGGGCGCGGATCCGGCGGGAGCGGCGGCCGAGCGGGAGGGGCTGGTTCTGGCCGCCGCCCGTGCGGGGCTGCCGGTGGCGCCCGCCGCGCACCCCGAGGGTTACGGCTGCTCCTGTGACCGTGTCGGCTGTCCCACGCCCGCCCGGCACCCCGTCTCCTTCGCCTGGCACACCCAGGCCAGCACCGACGCCCAGCGCGTCGGGCAGTGGCTGACCGGCCACCCCGAGGCCAACTTCATCGTCGCCACCGGCATCACCGCGGACGTCCTCGACGTACCCCTGGAGGCCGGCCGCGCCGCGCTCGCCGCGCTGGAGGAGGCGGGTGTGGAGCTGGGCCCCGTGGCCGCCGACGCGTCGCGGATGCTCTTCTTCACCACCACCCGCGGCACCCCCGAGGACGAGGACGAGTGGTGGCCGTGCGAGCTGGACTGCCATCCGGAGACCATGGCGGAGCACCCGGGACTGCGCTGGCACTGCCGCGGCAGCTACGTGCTGCTGCCCCCGTCCCGGCTGCCCGACGGCGCCACCGTGGGCTGGCTGCGGGGCCCCGAGCTGCCGCTGCCCGACGCTCTGACGCTGCTCGAGACGCTCACCGACGCCTGCGCCACCTACGCCGGTTCGGAGGCGGCGGAGGAGGACGCGCGCGCGGCGGCCGGCTGGTTCTGACGTAATCCCAGACGGATACGCAACGAGGCCCCGCACTCCCGGAGACGGAGTGCGGGGCCTCGGCGTGAGCGCTACTCGCCCTGCGCGCCCGCCGTCGCCGGCGCGGCCGACGGCGTCGCCGCCGGGGTCTTCGCCGGGCGCAGGAACAGGTACAGCGTCGGGACCAGGTACAGCGTCCAGAACGTCACCTGCAGCCAGGTCGGATCCGGCTGGAAGTTGAACACGCCCTTCAGCAGCGTCCCGTACCAGCTGCCCGAGTCGAAGGCGTCGATGGTGAACGCCTTGTCCGCCAGCCCGGGCACGAAGTCCGCCTCCTGCAGATCGTGTACGCCGTAGGCCAGCACGCCCGCGGCGACGACCACCAGCATCGCGCCGGTCCAGGTGAAGAACTTCGCCAGGTTGATGCGGAGCGCTCCGCGGTAGAAGAGGTAGCCCATGACGACCGCCGTGGTGATGCCCAGCAGCGCGCCCAGCATCGGCTGGTTGGAGCCCTCGGAGCTGGTGCGCACGTTGGTCCAGACGAAGAGCGACGTCTCCATGCCCTCACGGCCCACGGCCAGGAAGGCGACGAGGACCAGCGCGCCGCGCCCCATGTCGAGCGCGGAGTCCAGCTTGCCGTGCAGCTCGGCCTTCAGATGGCGCGCCGTGCGGCGCATCCAGAAGATCATCCAGGTGACGAGCCCGACCGCGATGATCGACAGGGTGCCGCCGAGCAGTTCGGTCGCCTCGAAGGTGAGCTCGTTCTCGGTGAGCTGCAGCGCCGCCTGGAAGAGCACGGAGAGCGCGACGGCCAGGCCGATGCCCAGCCAGACGGGCTTCAGCGCCTCCTGCCGCCCGGTCTTGACCAGGTACGCCACCAGGATGCAGACGACGAGGCTGGCCTCCAGCCCCTCGCGCAGCCCGATCAGATAGTTTCCGGCGAACATCCGTTACGCCCCCTTCCCGGTGCCCTCGAACAGCGCCCTGCCCCACCAGTCGTCCTTGCCGGCGACCCCCGGCGGGACCGCGAAGACCGCGGAGCCGACGTGCTGCAGGTACTCCATCAGCGCGTCGTTCTTCGCCAGCTTCCCCTGGACGGGGATGAACGCGTCCCGCACGTCCCGCTGGTAGGCGAGGAAGAACAGCCCCGCGTCCAGCCGGCCGAGACCGTCCGTGCCGTCGGTGAAGGAGTAGCCGCGGCGCAGCATCATCGCGCCGTTGTTGGAGTCGGGGTGCGCGAGCCGCACATGGGCGGTCGGCAGCATCGCCTTCAGCAGCGGCTCGTCGTGCTCCTTGACCTTGCCGAACGGCGCGCCCTCGCCCTTGTCCCGGCCGATGATGTCCTCCTGCTCCTGCAGGGAGGTCCGGTCCCAGGTCTCGATGTGCATCCGGATCCGGCGCGCGACGAGGTACGAGCCGCCCGCCATCCAGCCCGGGCCGTCCTTCTCCGACACCCACACGTGCCGGCCGAGCTTCGCGGTCTCGGTGCCGGCGATGTTCCGGGTGCCGTCCTTGAAGCCCATCATGTTGCGCGGCGTCTGCGCGTCGGGCGTGGTGGAGGAGGTCTTACCGAAGCCCAGCTGCGACCAGCGGACCGTGACCTTGCCGAAGCCGATCCGGGCCAGGTTGCGGATGGCGTGCACGGCGACCTGCGGGTCGTCGGCGCACGCCTGGACGCACAGGTCGCCGCCGGAGCGGGCCGCGTCGAGGTTGTCGCCGGGGAAGAGCGGCAGGTCCACCAGGGCCTCGGGGCGGTTGCCCGTCAGCCCGAAGCGGTCCTTGCCGTCCTTCTCGAACAGGGTCGGCCCGAAGCCGATGGTGAGCGTGAGCCGCGAGGGCTTGAGACCGAGCGCCTCGCCGGTGTCGTCCGGCGGCGCCTCGGCCAGGGAGCTGATGGCCCCCTCGCCGACCTCGCGCCCGGCGGTCATCCGCTCGGCGGCGCGCGTCCAGTCCTTCAGCAGCTGGACGAGCTCCTCGCGGTCCTCCGTCTTCACGTCGAACGCGGCGAAGTGCAGCCGGTCCTGGACCGGCGTTGCGATCCCCGCCTGGTGTACGCCGTGGAAGGCGACGGCCGCACCCTCCGCCGCGGCGCTGACCGTGCGCGGGCCGTCGTCGCCGGACGCGGCGAGGGCCGCCCCGCCGGCCGCCGCGGCGCCGAGCGCGAGGCCCGCGCCGCCCCAGCCGATGAGGGAGCGGCGGCTGGGCGCCTGGCGCGGTTCGCCGGGGGCGTCGGCCTGGGCCGTCGTGGTCTCGTTGGTCTCGTCGGACATGGGTCCGTCCACCTCTCGCTGACCGTACCGGCTACTTGACGACTGCCGCGGCGAGCTTCGACAGGGGCTCGGCGAGCGCGTTCACGCCGTCGGAGAGCTCCTTGCGCCCGGGGTCGCCGACGGTGTCGTAGGACACGAAACCGTCGCCCTCCTTGTACTTCGCCAGCAGCGCGAACAGCGCGCCGAACTGCTTGTCCAGCTCGGCCGCGAGCGCCGGGTCGTTCTTGGCGGCGACGGGCTTGAGCAGGTCGTAGGACTTCTGGGCGCCCTCCACGTTGGCCTGGAAGTCGACCAGGTCGGTGTGGCTGTAGCGCTCCTCCTCGCCGGTGACCTTGCCGGTGGCGACCTCGTCGAGGAGCTCCTTGGCACCGTTGGCCATGCTGGTGGGGTTGATGTCGGCGGAGCCGACCCGCTCCTGCCAGTCGGTGAGGTCCTTCATCAGCAGGTCGGCGAGCTGCTTGTCCGCGTCGGTGATCTTCTTGTCCTGCCAGAGGGACTTCTCCAGCTTGTGCCAGCCGGTCCACTCCTGGCCGGCCTCCAGCCCGTCCTCGCGGACGTCGACCTTCGGGTCGATGTCGCCGAAGGACTCGGCGACCGGCTCGGTGCGCTCCCAGCCGATCCGGGAGACGGCGTACGCCTTCTTCGCGGCCTCGACGTCCCCGGCCTTCACGGCGTCGGCGAACGCCTGCGCCAGCGGCACGGTCTCGTCGGCCTGCTCCTGCACGTACTTGCGGTACTCGGCGACCGCCGCGGCGAGCTTCGGGTCGAGCGCCTTGACCGCGCCCTTGCCGGTGGCCTTCACGGTCTGCCGGATGCCGTCGCCCTTCATGCCGGGCTTGCAGGCGATCTCGTACGTGCCCGCCTTGACCTCGGCGGTGACCTCGGCCTTGGTGCCGGGGCCGATGTTCTCGCGCTCGGTCACGACGCGGTCGCCGGGGAGCAGGATGTAGACCTCGGTGACCTTGGAGCCCTTGTTCTCGATGTCGAGCGTGACGTGCCCGGCCTTGAACTCCTTCGGCGACACGTCGCACTTGCTGTCCGTGGCCGTGACGGAGACGGCGCCGTCGCCGCCGCTCTTGCCGTCGCTCTTCTCGGCGCAGCCTGCGGTGACAGCGGTCAGCGTCGCGGCGGCGGCGATGCAGACGGTGAGGCGGGCGGGGCGCATGTGGTCTCCTGGCTTCGGGACGGGGCGTCGTCACGTCGTAATAAGGCGGACCTAACTTAACTGAGGCTTACCTGATCCCCGCCCGCATAGTCCAGTGATTCGACTCTCATTTGGCCGCCCGCTCCCCAAGTACGCGCTTGCTCGATCATCATGCGCGTATGACCGTGGGGGAAGCGCTGCAGGAACTGCGCAATGCTCAGAAAGCGTCCAAAGGTGTCTCGCTCTACTCTCGCTACATCAACCGCCCCATAGGCCGCGTACTGGCGGCCGTCAGCTACGGCCTCGGCCTCAGCCCGAACCAGGTCACGCTGATCTCGGCGGCCTTCAGCGGTACGGCGGTGGCGCTCGTCGCGGCCGTCCGCCCGTCCGGGGGGCTGGCGCTGCTGGTGTACGCCCTGCTGGTGCTGGGCTTCGCCTTCGACTCGGCGGACGGCCAGCTGGCGCGGCTGCGGCGGGAGAGCAGCGCGGCGGGGGAGTGGCTGGACCATGTCGTGGACTGCGCCAAGATCACCGCGCTGCACGCGGCGGTGCTGGTGTCGTGGTACCGGTTCTCCGACCTGCCGTCGGACGGCTGGCTGCTGGTCCCGCTGGGGTTCCAGCTCGCGGCGGTCCTGATCTTCTGCGGCGGTCTGCTGACCGACAAGCTGAAGCCGAAGCCCGCACCGAGCGCCCCCGCGCCCGCACCGTCCCGGCTGCGCGCGGTGGCGCTGCTGCCGGTGGACTACGGGGTGTTCTGCGTGGTGTTCCTGCTGCTGGGCGGCCAGGACGCGTTCCGTACGGCGTACACCGCGCTGTTCGCGGTGCACGCGGTGTTCCTGTGCGCGTTCCTGGTGAAGTGGTTCCGCGAGCTGAGCGCGGTGCGGTGAGGGGTGCGGGCGTTACGGCGCGTGAGTGGAGGGCGTAACAGCGCGGTGAGGAGCGGGCGTTACGGCTGCGTCGCCTCGTGCGCCCGCGTCGCCGGGCCGCCTTCGAGGACGTCCAGCGCCCGGCGCAGCTGGGTGCTCGAGGTGTGGACCGTGTACGGGAAGTAGACGACCTCCACGCCCACCGACCTGAAGTCGCGCTCCAGCCGCTCGCCCTTGGGCGTGCCCCGCCAGTCGTCGCCCTTGAAGATCACGTCGAACCGGACCTGCTGCCACGTCTCCAGCTTGTCCGGAACCGTCTCGACGAACGCCGCGTCCACGAAGCGGATGCTGCGCACGATCTCCAGCCGCTCGACCAGCGGTATCACCGGTCTGCGACCCTTGGCCAGCTCCGCCATCTCGTCCGACACGACGCCCGCGACCAGGTAGTCGCACTGACTGCGGGCATGGCGAAGGATGTTGAGGTGGCCGACGTGGAAAAGGTCGTATACCCCTGGTGCGTAGCCGACGACATGCGGCATGGATGAAATCCCCCCAAACTTTGGCGCAACCCCCAGCGCGCCACGAGTGTCAACCATAGCGGGCACGGCCGGATAGGGTGCAAGTTCAGCCGTTAAGGGGGAGGGCGTCTGTGACACGTGTTCTGCTGGTATCGACCAACTACGCACCGGAGCAGGCCGGAATCGGCCCGTATGCGACGCAGACAGCCGAGCACTGGGCGGCCGCCGGCCGCGCCGAGGTGCACGTGCTGGCGGGGCTCCCCCACTACCCGCAGTGGGAACTCGCCGCCGGCTACCGCGGGGTGTGGCGCGTCGAGGAGCAGCGCGAGGGTGTCACCGTCCACCGCCGCCGGCACACCGTCCCGCGCCGCCAGACCGCGCTCCGGCGCGCCCTGTACGAGGCGTCCATCCTGGCCCACGGACTGGCCGCCCCGCCGCGCATGCCGAGGCCGCACGTGGTCGTCGCCCAGATGCCCAGCCTCGCCGGCGGCGTCCTGGCGGCCCGCATCGCCCGCCGCCACCGCGTGCCGTTCATACCCGTCGTCCAGGACCTGATGGGAGCCGCCGCCGCGCAGAGCGGCATCAGCGGCGGCGGACGCGCGGCGGGCGGCGCGGCGGGGGGCGTCGAGGCGCGTGTGCTGAGGCAGGCGTCGCTGGTCGGCGTCATCCACGAGAGCTTCATGGACCGGGTCCGCGCCATGGGCGTGGAGGAGGAGCGCATCCGCCTCGTCCCCAACTGGTCGCACGTGACCCGCCCCAGCCGCCCCCGCGACGAGACCCGCGCGCGCCTGGGCTGGCGCCCGGACCAGACCGTGGTCCTGCACTCCGGGAACATGGGGCTGAAGCAGGGACTCGAGGTGCTCGTGGAGGCCGCGCGGCTCGCCCCCGACGTACAGATCGTGCTGATGGGGGACGGCAACCAGCGCGAGCGACTGCGCGAACTGGGGCGGGGGCTGGAGAACCTGGAGTTCCGCGAGCCCGCCGACGACGCCGACTTCACCGACGTGCTGGCCGCCGCGGACGCGCTCGCCGTCACCCAGCGCGCCTCGGTGAAGGACATGAGCGTCCCGTCCAAGCTGACGTCCTACTTCGCCACCGGCCGCCCCGTGGTCGCCTCCATAGCCGACGAGGGGGGCACCGCCGACGAGATGCGGCGGTCCGGCGCCGGGGTCATCGTGCGGCCGGAGGACCCGCGGGCGCTGGTCGGCGCGGTCCGCCGGCTGGCCGCGGACCCGGACGAGGCCGGGCGGCTGGGCGCCAGGGGACCCGAGTACGTCGAGGCACACCTCAGCCGCCGGGCCGGACTGGCCCGTATCGACGCGCTGATGAGCGAGGCCATGGGCCGCGCGTTCGTCCCCAGGCAGCGGACACCTGCCGAGGACGCCGCGCATACTGGAGAAGCCGGCGGGGCGGGTGTGGGGACACGCGGGAGCGCCGGCTCGGTGGAGGGGGCACGATAGTCATGGCTGGAATGGGGCAGGACACGTCGGTCCGGGGGCTGGAGCAGGACGAGCCGGACCTGCTGCGGGACCAGTTCCGGCAGCTGCTGCGCTACCGGGGGATGCTGGCCCTCGGGGTGGTGCTGGGGCTGCTGGGCGGGCTGTGGATGGGGCTGGTCGGCGGTGAGTCGTACGTCGGCACCAGCGAGGTGACGGTCCGGCAGGTGACCCTGGACCCGTTCGCCCCCGGCGGCAGTTCGCAGACGAACCGCGACAACATGGGCACGGAGCGCCAGACGGCGGTGAGCAACTCCGTGGCCGCGCTCGCGCAGACGGACCTGGACACCACCGAGCCGATCGAGGAGCTCCAGGCCGGGCTGCAGGTCACCAACCCGCCCAACACCCTGGTCCTGCGCTTCAACTACAGCGCCACCGACGCGGAGGTCGCCGCCGAGCGCTCCAACGCCTTCGCCAAGGCCTACCTCGACTACCGCAGGGCCCAGAACGAGAAGATCATCGAGAGCACGGCCCGCCAGTACGAGTCCCAGCTCGCACCGCTGCGGGGCAACCGCGACTCGATCCTGAAGGACATCCCGGACCTGAGCGGCCGGGCGCTCGAGCAGGCGCTCTCCGACAAGTCGTCGCTGGAGATCTCGATGTCGCAGATCTCCGCCAAGAAGGCGGAGGTCAACGCGATCGACACGACCTCCGGCAACATCGTCCGCACCGCGACCCCGCCGAGCGAGCCCTCCGGCCCCGGCCTGGTCCTGCTGATCGTCCTGGGCGCCGCCGTCGGTCTCGGCTTCGGCCTGGTCATCGCCTGGGTCCGGCTGATCTTCGACCCGACGGCCCGGTCCACCAGCGACGTCGTACGCGCCCTGCGCGCCCCCGTGCTGGGTACGCTGCCCGGCAGCCGCCGGCCGGTCCCGCTGCTGGCCGAGGGCCGGACGGCGGAGGAGTACCGGTCCATAGCCTTCCGGCTCGCCTACGACCAGCGCTTCGGCGACCGGCGCCGGCTGCTCGTCGTGGCGCCCCGCGGACGCAACGACATACCGGCCATCGTCTCCGTCAACCTCGCCGCGTCCTTCGCCGAGATGGGCCACGAGGTGCTGCTGATCGAGGCCGATCTGCGTACGCCCACCCTGTCCGCGCGGCTGAGCGCCGCGGACGGCGTCCGGCCCGGCTGGGCCCGTACGCCCGCCCGCGGCGACGGCGGCTGGCCGACCGGGCTGCAGATCCCCATCGACGCGGGCGAGTCGGGCGCCTTCGACCTCGTGCCCGGCACCCGGGTCCGCAACGCGGCCCGCGCCCTGACCTCCGCCCCCGCCACGCAGCTGATCGCCGAGGCGGACGCGCCGGGCGCGGTCGTCGTGGTGCTGGCGCCGCCCGTGCTGTCGTACGCCGACGCCATGGCGCTCGCCGACCGCGTCGACGGCGTGCTCGTCGTGTGCGACCCGCACACGGTCCGCCGCGACGACCTGGAGCGCATCCGCGAGCTGATCCAGGGCGCCGGCGGCACCGTGCTGGGCGCCGTGCTGCACTCCTTCGGCGGCGGCAAGGACGAGGAGGACGGCCACCGTTCGAAGTCGCGCGGCAAGGGCGGCCGGGGCAAGCCGCAGCGGGGCGGACCCGCCGTGGAGCTGCCCCGCCCCGCCGAACCGCCGCGCCCGGGAGAGGAGTACGAGCGGGACCAGCCGGACGTCCGCTCGTCCACGAGGTGACGCAGCGCACCAGGACGGCCGTCGTCTGCTCCGTCGCGGACCAGGCGGTGGCCGCCCTCACCAACATCGCCGTCCTCGTGGTCGCCGCGCGGCTGTCGTCGGCGGCGGACTTCGCGGTGTTCTCCATCGTCTACATGGTCTTCACGGTGCTGCTCGGCATCGAGACGAGTTACGTCGGCCAGGCCCTGGTGCTGGAACGGGACGATCCGGCGGGCGGCCGAGGCGTGCGGGAGGCGTGCCGCTCGGCGGTGGCGTTCACCGCGCTCGCCTCGTCGGCCGTCGGCGGCGCGGCGGCGCTCGTCCTCGCGGCGCTCTCCGGGGAGGTGGCGGGAGGTCTGCTCGCGCTGGGGCTTGTCCTGCCGGTCGTCCTGGTGCAGGACACCGTCCGGTACTGCTTCTCCACGCTGCGGCTGCCGCAGTACGCCCTCGCGAGCGACGCGCTGCGGTGCGCGGTGGTCGTGCCCGCCCTCGCCGTACAGCCCGAAGGCTCCTCCGCGGCGCGGCTGGTCGCCGTCTGGGGGCTCACCGCTCTGCCGGCGCTGCTATTGGGCCTCGCCCTGCTGGCGCCGCGGGTGCGGGGCGCGGTCACCGACTGGCGGCGGTATCTGCGCCGGGGCCATCTGGGGCGGCGCTTCGTCGTCGAGTTCGCCGTGGGCAACGGCTCCAGCCAGCTCGCGGTGGTGGGCCTCGGCCTGTTCGCCAGCCAGCTCGCGGTGGGCGCGCTGCGGGGGGCGGTGACGCTGTACGGGCCGATGAACGTGCTGTACAACTCGGCGACGTCGTTCGGCCCGCCGCTGCTCAACCGCGTCGCGGGCCCGCGCCGCAAGGTGCGCGCGACGGCCGCGCTCGCGGCGCTGCTCTCGGGTACGGCGGCGGTGTGGACGACGGTGCTGGTGCTCCTGCCGGAGCGGGCGGGGCGCGAGATCCTCGGCGACACGTGGTCGGCGGCGTCGGGCCTGCTGCCGGCGACGGGCAGCCAGTACGCGGCGATCGCTGCGGGGACCAGCGCGCTGCTGACCCTGCGGGTGCTGGCGCCCCGGGCGACGCTGCCGATCCAGGTCGTCTTCTCGCTGGCGTCGGTGGGTTTCCTGCTCTGCGGTTACGCGGTGGGCGGGGTGCTGGGGGCGGCGTGGGGGCTGGTCGTGGGGTCGGGGCTGAAGGCGGTGGCGTTGTGGCTGAGGGCGGGCCGGGAGGCGCGGGGAGCCGAGGGCGGTTCGGGGGCGGTTGAGGCCGCCGGCGCGTCAGGAGGGCGCGGGGTCTGAAGGGCGGGTCCAGATGCGCACGGTCTGGTCGTCGCCCGATGTCGCCAGGCGCGTGCCGTCGGGGGAGAAGGCCACCCCCCGCACCCATTCGGTGTGTCCGGTGAGGGTGGTGACGTGGTCCCCGGTGGTGGCGTACCAGATCTGGACGTCTCCCTCGGCGCTGGTGGTGGCCAGGAGGAGGCCGTCGGGGGAGAACGCCACGTTCAGTGTCAGAGCCCGGGTGTCGTTGATGGTGACCAGCGGCTCGCCGCTGACCGCGTCCCAGACGCGAATGTCCGGACCGGTGCCGGTGGTGGCGACACGCGTGCCGTCGGGAGAGAACGCGACGCTCAGCAGCATGACGTCCGGCTCCGCCATGGACGTGACGGACCGCCAGGTGCGGGTGTCCCAGAGACGGGCGGTCCCGGCGTCGTCCGCGGTGGCCAGCAGGGTGCCGTCGGGTGAGAACTCCGCCGCCCGCACCCGCCCTTCGTGCCCGGTGAGCTCGGTGACCGCGGCACCGGTACGAGCGTCCCAGATGTGCGTCGCGCGGTCGTCGCCGGCGGTGACCAGGCGGCTGCCGTCGGGGGAGAACGCGACTGAGCGCACCCAGCCCTCGAGCCCGCCGAGGGTGGCGAGGGTACGTCCGGAGCGGGCGTCCCAGATACGCGCGTTGTCGGTCCCGGCGCTGGCCAGGCGGGTGCCGTCCGGCGAGAACGCCACGCCCAGCACCAGGCTGCTGTGGCCGGTCAGGGTGTTGAGGAGTTCCCCCGTGCGGGCGTCCCAGACCCGTACGAACGTGTCATCGCTCGCCGAGGCGACGCGGGTGCCGTCGGGTGAGAAGGCCACCGCGTTCACGTCGTTCGTGTGGCCGGTGAGTACGCGCTCCTCGGTCCAGGTGGCCGGCACGGGATCGAACGGAGCAACGGATCGCGGCGGGGCGGTCGAGGCAAGGTCCCACAGACGCGCGGTCTGATCGCCGCCGGCCGTGACCAGCCGGGTGCCGTCGGGTGAGAACGCCACGTGCCACACCCAGTCGCTGTGTCCCGCCAGAATGCGCACAGCCAGTCCCGTCCGGATGTCCCAGACGCGCGCCGTCCCGTCGTCGCCGGCGGTGGCAAGGAGGGTGCCGTCGGGTGAGAACGCCACCGACCGCACCCAGTCGCCATGCCCGGCGAGCACGTGCACCTGCCGTCCGGTGGCGATGTCCCACACGCGTGCGGACGTATCCGCCTCGGCAGCGGCCAGGAGGCTGCCGTCGGGAGAGAAGGCGACGGCGTTGAACGAGTTGTTGCCGACGGAGAAGCTCTGGACCAGTGCTCCGGTGGACGTCTCCCAGACCCGGGCCGTCCTGTCGAAGGAGGCGGTCGCCACGAACGCGCCGTCGGGGGAGAACGCGACTCCCTTGACGGGCTGTTCCGGTCTGCCGTCGACCAGCACGCGGAGCTGCTGCCCGGTGGCGGTGTCCCAGATGCGCGCCGTCCCGTCCTCGCCGGCGGTGGCCAGCCGGGTGCCGTCGGGTGAGAACGCCACCATGTTGACCCACCCTGCGTGTCCGGTGATGACCAGACGCACGCTGCCGCTGCCGACCTCACAGATCCGCACCGTGTCGTCGTCCGCGCCCGAAGCCACACAGGTGCCGTCGGGCGAGAACGCCACTCCGTTGACGGGGTGCAGGTGGCCGGTGAGGTCCTGCAGCAACTGCCCGGTGACGGCGTCCCAGATCCGGACCGTCGAGTCGTAGCTGCCGGTCGCCACCAGTGAGCCGTCCGGCGAGAACGCCGCACTCCGCACCGTCCCGGAGTGCCCGTGCAGGACGTGCTCCTCGAACCCTTCCGCCACCTCATCCGGCTCCGGCACACCGGCCTCCGGCTGCGGACCGGGGGCGAGCTGCGGCAGCTCGGGCAGGCCCGCGCCCGCGCCCGGCCCCTCCGGCACCCGCAACCCGAGCACCCGCGCCGTAACCGCCGCCGCGGCCGCGACCGGCCGCAGCCCCACCGGGACCGTCTCCAGCGCCTCCGGGCGCTGCAGCACCAGGGCGATCCCGTGCGGCGACTGCAGCCGCTCCGCCAGGTGCTCGGACAGCGCCAGGTGTGTCCGCCACAGCTGGTCGCGGCTGAGCAGCCCCTGCAGATGCTCCGCCGCCGCCGGACGGAAGCGGTAGAGCAGATCGCCCTTCACCTTGCCCACCGTCGTGAGCAGCCCCGCCGTCAGGAACTCCGCCGTGTCCGCGAGCCCGCCCTCCTGTACGACCCGCTCGCGCAGGATGTCCAGCACCGGCAGTGTGAAGGTGTCCAGCGGCGACGCCGCCACCGCCAGCTGGACCGCGGCCGGCTCCGCCTCCGCCGTGAACGCCTCCGCGCGGGCCCGCACTTCGTCCGCGGTCGACGGACGCGAGGCGTCGTCCCGTACCGCAGCGCGCCGCGGCAGCCGGCCCGTGGCCGGGACGAGGACCACGTCGCAGCCGTCCGGGTCCATCCGCATCAGGGCCCGCGCCCACGCCAGCACCGGATCCGCGGCGAGCGGCAGTACGGGCAGCGCCTGCCACGGGCGGACGCCGGGCGCCTCCCGCAGCAGCCGGGGCCGCCGCCAGACGAGGCGGCGACCGGCCGCGCCGGGGGCGGGGGAGACGGCGGTGGTACGGGGGAGGTCCAGGCCCGACAGCCGCCACAGCCGCGTGGGCAGCGGGTTGATCAGGGCCAGCGGCGCCGTGCGCCCCCACGCGTGCAGCAGCCGCCACAGCGCGTCCTCGCGCCAGGCGGGCGCCGCGCAGTCGGAGACGACGAGCAGCAGCCGGTGCGCGGGCTGCCGGTGCGCGTCCGCGCCCAGCACCCGGCCCCGGTCGTCGCGCAACCGCGGCGTCCCGTGCGGCGGATGCTCCAGATGCCACACCCGTACGTCGCGGAAGGCGCCCAGCTCGCGCAGGGTCTTGGTGAGCGTGCGCACGGCCTCGTCCCAGACGGCCATGGCGGTGCCCCGGTCCAGCACCACCACCGCCTCCAGCCACGGTTCGGCCGCCGGCCGCAGCTGTGGGACGAGCAGGCCCGTACGGGTGTAGTGCTCGACGGTGGCGTCCACGTCGAGGTGGCTGCGCGTCGGAGACGGGCGCCGGCGCCGCAGCGGCCGCAGCGCGCGCCCGATACCCAGCGCGTCGGGCAGCGCGGCGGCCCGCCCCGCGCTCAGCCGGCCGCCGGGCACGGCATGCGAACTGCCGGGCTGCTCCAGCCACACGGGCATCGCGGGCTCGTCCGGATCCGTACCGGCCTCCTGCGGCCGAGTCCCCGCCCGCGCCGATTCCCGCCCGCCGGACTCGCCTGCGCCCGGCCCGTGATGGCCCGCCGCGGCGTCGGCACCGGCACCCTCCCCGGGAGGCGGCGGCACCGCGTCCGTGCCCGCCCGCGTGGCGGCGAGCACCATCGCGTCCAGCAGATCGGCGACGTCGACCCCCTCGCGGGCGAGGGCGGCCAGCGCCCGCGCGACGCGCTCACGCACGCCCGAGCTCCTTCAGCAGCAGCTGCTGCAGCCGGTCCCGCTGCTCGCCGTCCTCGAGGTCGCCCTCCTTCAGCAGGTACACGGCGTTGAGCAGCTGGTCGATCGCCAGGTGCTGGCCCTGCCCCAGCTGCTCCACGAAGGCGGTGAGCAGCGTGGCGGTGGTGGGGTCCTGCTCGTCGACGTCGTCCAGATGGGCCGTGACGATCCTGGCGAGCACGTCGCGGGACAGCGGCGGCATGTCGAAGCGGACGCACCGGCGCAGGAACGGCGGCGGGAAGTCCCGCTCGCCGTTGCTGGTGAGCACGATGACCGGGAACTCCCGGCACCGCACCAGACCGTCCTCCACCTCGACGCGCCCGCCCGGCTCGGCGGTGCGCACCCGCACCGTGCGCACCGGGTGCCGGGCCAGCTCGGGGATCTCGAACTCGCCGCGCTCCAGCACGTCCAGGAGGTCGCTCGGCAGGTCGAGATCGCTCTTGTCGATCTCGTCGATCAGCAGCGCGCGCGGCCGGTCCGCCGGCAGCAGGGCCGTACCCAGCGGGCCGAGCTGCAGATAGTCCCCGATGTCGTCTTCCCCCGACGGAGCGGCCTGCGCCCCCGGTACGGGCTTCGCCCCGCCCCCGTCGCGCAGCGCGTGGGCGTGGATGCGCCCCAGCGCGTCGTACCGGTACAGCGCCTCGGCCAGCGTGCTGCGCGAGGTGATGTGCCAGCGCAGTACGTCGCCCAGGCCGGTCTGGACGGCGATCTGCTCGATGACGGTGGACTTGCCGGAGCCCGCCGGCCCGGTCAGGAGCAGCGGACGCCGCAGATGGAGCGCGGCGTTGACCGCGTCGACGAGGCCCGCCGGCGGCTCGTACGTGGTGGCGGGGCTGCGCTTGGCCGGTCCGGTGCGGCCGGCCCGCCACGGCGGCGGGTCCGGCAGCCGGCGCGGGCTGTCGGGGGCGTCACCCTTGCCCCAGTAGTACGGGGTCCAGTTCATGCTCGCTCCTCGCTGGGTGCCTACGGTGCCACCACGGACCGGGATGCCTGCTTCTGGCAGAACACCTGCCAGTGCTCGTCGTGCCAGGCCACGCCCACGAGGGCCAGCGGCTCGGGCGGATGGGCGCCGCGCGCCTGGAGCGATCTGCGGTAGGCGTCCGTGAGCCGGCCCGGGAGCGCGTCCCAGTGCTCGTGCACGGCGTCCCGCAGCGCCTTGGCCTCGCAGCCGTCGTTCGAGCGCGGCCACAGCATGGCGGGGGAGTGGATGAGGAGTTCCAGGGCCATCAGCTCCCAGTCGGCCTCCGGCAGCCGGCTCACGCCCCACACCGCCTCCCCGCGCCCCCGTACGCCTAGCTCGTCCAGCAGCGCTTCCAGGGACGCCAGATGGGTGTCCGTGAGCCACTGGGGCCGGCAGTCCGCGGACTCGTCCAGTACGGAGAGCAGGCGCTGCCCCGCCTCGACCAGGTCGTAGCCGTCGGTGCCCGGCGGCGGTTCCAGCAGCCCGGACCAGCGGGCGACGACGTTGTAGTCGACGCCCAGCCGACGGCGCTTCGGGCCCACCGGCTGGTCCTCCAGCGGGCCGTGCAGGAGCATCAGGGCCGGGGCCGAGACGTCCATGCGCAGCAGCCGCAGCCCGAGCGCGCCGATCCGCTCCTTCGCCCAGCGCACCGCGTCGTCCAGGGCCGTGGGCAGCCCGAGTTCGCCGCGCGGGCAGGGGAAGCGGTCGCGGCCGATGACCGCCCGCCCGTGCAGCAGCCACGCCCGCACCCGGGCGACGGCGTCGTCGCCGTCCGTGCTCAGCACCAGCACCAGCCGCGCCCCGTCGTCCCGGCTGCTGGTGGCCAGGTCCCGCAGCCAGGTGCGCGCCGTCTCCAGCGGGACGGGCTGCCGCTGCATCCAGGCGACCCACGCCGCGGGCAACTCCGGCCGGCCCATGGCGTACGTCAGCGCCGCCAGGAAGCGGGCGAGGAGCCGGTGCTGCTCGTCGCGGGCGTCGGGGTTGACCGCCGCGTACTCCACGGCGTCGCGCAGGGACAGCGGGGGATCCCGCCACACCACGGCGTGCGGGTATCCGGCGAGCGCGGCGGCGAGGCGTACCGCCTCCTCCGTCAGCTCGTCGCCGGCCGACGCCTTGACCGTCTCCAGCGCCGAACGGCCCACCCGCAGCGCGGCGATCAGCTCCCGCAGCCGCTCCCGGGCCACCCAGTCCGCCTGCGGCGCGGCGTCCAGCCGGCTGCTCAGCCCGGCCAGGCCGAGGCCCGGGTCGAGGGACGGATCGACGGCCCGGCACGCGTCGGCCAGCGCCTCCAGCGCGAACCGGCCCGCGGATCCCGCGGACGGCGCCGCGTTGTTGCGCGCCAGCCACAGCAGGCCGGGCACCGCCCGCCCGCCCGAGTAGCCGTCCCTGGCGGGCAGCTGGCCCCGCACCCGCTTGCGGAGCCGGTCGCGCAGCGTGTCGTCGATCTCGAGGACCCCACCGGCCTGCGGCAGGCCCTCGCGCAGGACCTTCACCAGCTCCGTGGTCAGGGACAGGTCCCACGCGTTCTCCTGGGCGGCACTGGCGTACAGCATCGACAGCTGTACGTCGCCCTCCCGCACCCCCCGGACCACCGTCGCCGCGTCGATGCTCGCGGCGGCCGCGTGGCAGGCGTCGACGACGGCGACCAGCCCGGCCAGGCCGGGGTGGTTGAGCACGGAGCCGAGCAGGGACGGCAGGTCCACGTTCTCGATGCCCGGACTCCCGCGGCGCCCCGTGGTCACGAAGTACAGCGGGCCGCCCTCGGACCCCTCCCCGTGCCCGACGAACGCCAGGACCAGCACGGCCCCGTCCCGCGCTGCCGCCCGGGCGGCGCGCCCGACCGCCGCGACCACCGCGTCCCGCCCCGGAGCCGTCTCGACCAGCAGCGACCCGTCGCGCTCCGTGCAGCCGCCCAGCTCGGGATCGACCAGCACCGCGTGCAGCGAGCGGGCCGCGTCCTCCAGCTCCGCCAGCGCGTCCGTCCCCTCGCACTGCGCCCCGACGACCAGGACGTGGCGCTTCACGGTGCCGGGCGTGCTCATGGGCGCAGGGCCTCGGCCACGGGCTCGGCGACGGTCCGGTGCTCCAGATACTTCGTCGCCGTGTGCACCCACAGCCCCGACGACGTGACCGGCGCGGTCACGGCCGCCACCCCGGTGCTGCTGGGCGCGACCCACTTCGCCAGCTCGGGCCGGCCGACGACGATGTCGTCGCGGTCCCAGTAGTTGCGCCACGCCCCGACCGTCTCCGGGCACTGCGCGGGCCGCGGCACCAGCCGGTCCAGCACCACCGCGCCCAGCGCCAGGGGCGAGCCCAGCGTCACCCACAGGGGCACCGGCCCCGGGTGCTCGTGCAGCGCCTCGTACGCCACCACGGTGCCCAGCGAGTGCGACACGACGACCAGGGGGCGGTCCGGGTCGGTGCCGTCGAGGATCCGCTCGCGTACGGCCTGTCCCAGCGCGCCGCCCCTCGACCGGTCGAGGTAGCGGCCGACCTGCGCGAGCTGGAAGAGGAACGCCCTGCCGCTCATCCACTGCGCGCCCTTGCGCAGCACCGGCAGGCTCAGGATGGACGTGGCCGCACCGACCAGTACGCGGACCGGTTCGCCCGCGCCCTGCGCCTGCCGCCCGGACAGGACGGCCTCCACCCGGAAGCGGGCGTCGTCGAGCGCCTCGCGTTCCGCCGAGTCCGGGTCGTACTCCCCGGCCGGGAACTGCTCGTCCAGGCCGTCCAGCAGCGAGCCCAGCAGGTCCGCGAGGAAGGGGGCGTCCGCGTCGTCGAGCGCGTCCGCCGGTTCGCCCTGGGCCCCGGGCCGGTCGAACAGATCGCTGTAGTTGGCGAACCGGACGTCCGCCAGCGCGCCCCGCAGCAGGGCGGCGGCCTCCCCGTCCCGCTCGGCCGCGCGCAACCCGGCCGCCAGCGCGTCGAGCCAGGCACCCTGTTCCGTGTCCGTGTCCCGCCGGCTGCCGATGCCGTGGACCATGACCAACTGAGGCTTCATCACAGCCGATACACCCCCCGTACGAGCGACAAGGTACCGCGTCGGAGGCCCGGCCCGGGGCCCGTCGCCGCTAATCGAGCCGGTGCTGCTCCCCGCCCCGGAACGTCATCACCAGCGCCACGCACAGCACCGCGATCCCGATCCGCCCCGTGGTCTGCAGCAGCGGTCCGCGCAGCAGGATGAACGCATAGCCGGCGATGCACGGGACCACCACCGCGAGGAGGTTGCCGGGATCCCGGGACACATGCCCCGACCGGGCGAAACGCCGGTCCACCCGGGCCACGCAGTAGCCGATGCCGAGGAAGCCCGCGGTCATCCCGAACGGGCCGAAGTCCAGCCAGAGCTCCGCCCACAGCGGGGAGGACAGGTTGGTGTTGCTCGTGCCCATCCACTGGCCGACCCGGACACCCGAGTCGAGCGGCTTGTCCTGCCAGATCGAGCGGGGTACGAAGAAGAACGTCGAGGCCGCCAACTGCTCGCCGTAGGTGTGGCCGTGGCCGGAGTCGACCCACGAGATGGTGTTGGCCAGCATCACCGTCTGGTCGTAGTCCTTCGTGACCAGCGGCTCCAGCGTGGACGTCTGCTCGGACGCCGCCCGTCCCCCCTCGTCGTAACGGAACTTGTCCGCGAACGGGAAGATCAGCACCGCCGCCGCCACCCCCAGCGTCAGCGCCGCCCGGTACACGGCGGGGCTGCGCGGGAAGACGGTGAACAGCAGCGCGAAGAGCACTGTGAGGAACCAGTAACGGGGGTTCGACACCGGGTTGTTCACCACGGCGTTGACGATCAGCAGCCCGAACCAGGGCAGCACCACCTGGGGCCTGCGCCGGGCCCGGCGGGAGAACAGCATCCAGCGGGTCAGCATCAACAGCGCGAGCAGCGCCGGGACGGTGCCGAAGCCGCGCAGGAAGGCCGAGCCCACCTGGGAGCTGGAGGTGCCGCCCGCGGTCAGGTGGTCGCTGATCGCCTGCCGACTGGAGAAGAAGACCGCCGGCCCGCCGAGGCTCGCCACGAACACCGCGCTGCACAGATACGCGACGAGCACCAGCACGAACAGCCGCCGCTTGCTGACCGTGGCGGTGCGCCGCAGCCGGTACTGGCGCGGGGCGGGCCGGTGCCGGGCCAGCAGCGCGCCCACGTCGAAGGCGACGAACCCCAGCAGCACCAGCGCCACCGCGAGCGTCAGATCGCCGCTGGTCCCCACCAGCGGCGTGGGCGTCTGGCCCAGGGAGAGCTGCGCGAGTACGGCGACGCCCATCGCGACGTAGCAGAACAGCCAGATCGACCCGGCTATCAGCCGCCGCCTGGCGGTGAGGATCATCGCGCAGAGCCGGGCCCCCGCGTAGACGGTGACGGCCAACTGCAGCCAGAACGCGGTGTTGCGGGCGGTCTCCGGGGCCATGCCGCCGATCACCGCCGGGATCAGGCCGACCAGCACCACCACCAGCGGCACCGTCAGGGCGCGGGAGAGGACCGCCCGCGGCGCGGTCTGCGGCAGCAGGTCCGGGGGGATGACCGGGCGCGGCACAGGCGCGGGCGCGGGCCTGCGCCGCCGAGCGGAGGCCGCGGCCAGCGGGGCCAGCCGCATCTGGACGGTGTCGTCGCCCGGAACGTGCCTGTCGTCGGTCATGCCCCCACCTTCCCCCCGGCACAGTGTATGACCAGGTTCGGACCGACTTGGTTGTGCGGGCCGGTAGGCTGTCGCCACACGCGCCGGGGGGTGCGGTGGGGGGAGGTTCGATGAGGGTTCTGCATGCCGTCACGCTGCATACACCGACCAGTGACTTCGGCGGCCCGACGCAGGTGGCGCTGAACCTGTCGCGCGGGCTGCGGGCCCGCGGGGTGGACGCGCGGCTGGTGACGCTCGGGGACGGGTTCTCCGGTGAACTGCCGGGCGAGATCGAGGGTGTTCCGTCGTTCGTCTTCCAGGCGCAGCACGTGCTGCCGCGGTTCGAGGTCAGCGGTATCACCTCGGTGCCGATGCTGGCGAGGGCGCGGCGGCTGGTGAAGTCCGCCGACGTGGTGCACGTCCATCTGATGCGCGACCTGGTGACGCTGCCGTTCGCGCTGACCGCGCTCGCGTGCGGGGTGCCGCTGGTGCTGCAGACGCACGGGATGATCGATCCGACCGACAAACGCGTCGCGCGGCTGGTGGACGTGCTGGGCCTCAAGCGCGTGCTGCGCAAGGCCGACTCCGTGCTGTACCTGACCGGGGTGGAGCGCGACGACGTCCAGGCGGTGATCCCGGACACGCCGCTGCGCGCGGCGCACCGGCTGGTCAACGGCGTCACCCCGCAGGAGCGCCGCCCGCAGCGCACGGACGGGCCGCCCACGGTCGTCTTCATGGCGCGGGTCCAGGAGCGCAAACGGCCGGAGGAGTTCATCCGGGCCATGCCGGCGGTGCTGAAGGAGTATCCGGACGCGCGCTTCGTCCTCGCCGGCCCGGACACCGGTTTCCTCGCGGCGCCCATGATGGAGCTCGCGCGCCGGCTCGGCGTCGGGGACTCGGTGAAGTACGTCGGCTCGGTGGCCCGCGACGAGGTGCTGGACTTCCTGCGCACGGCCGACGTGTACGTACTGCCCGCGACGTACGAGCCCTTCCCGGTGTCGGTGCTGGAGTCCATGTCGGTGGGTGTGCCGGTGGTGATCACGCGGTACTGCGGCATGGCGCCGGAGGTCGCCGAGTACGGGGCCGGCGAGGTGACCGAGAGCGAGAAGGACGCCGACAACAGCGACCTGGTCGCCCGCGCCGTCCTGCGCCTGCTGGACCCGGCGGCCAACGAGCGGGCCTCGCAGGCGGCCGTGCGCCTCGTCGAGGAACGCTTCTCGATCGACGCGGTGGTCGAGGACCTGCGCGGCGTCTACGAGTCGGTGCTGCGGGACCACTGAC
This sequence comes from Streptomyces sp. NPDC051940, assembly GCF_040680895.1. Lineage (NCBI taxonomy): Bacteria > Bacillati > Actinomycetota > Actinomycetes > Kitasatosporales > Streptomycetaceae > Streptomyces > Streptomyces sp. NPDC051940. Next base: position 72,753 of record NZ_JBFAXR010000029.1, read on the forward strand.
GTGACGGGGAGGCCGGGTGGGGATCACCCCTGACGTGACGGGGAGGCCGGGTGGGGATCACCCGGCCTCCCCGTACGCCGGACGGCGCACGCGCCCCTACGGCCGTGCGCCCTCGCGGGTCTTCAGGGCGATCTGCCAGCGGTAGAAGGACATCGCCAGCGCGTAGTCCAGCCCCGCCCGGCCGTCCAGGAAGCCGCGCTTGAGGACGTAGGCGTACCCGAAGGACACCAGCGGCTTGAACGGCGCCTTGTGGAACAGCTGCCCCTGCCGGGTCTTCGCCACCCGGATGTCCTCGCGGACGTCCGGGTGGTGCTCCAGCCACGCCTCCCAGTCCGAGTACCGGTTGTGGCGGTCGAACCAGGTGCGCACCGGGTCCAGGTCCTCGTGCTCGATGGGCGCCTTCAGCCGGACCACCGTGCCGTCGGCGAGCGGCTGGTAGTGCCCCTCCTGCTCGCCCATGCCCGGCGCGTCCAGATCGCCCAGCTCCGGGAAGCGGCAGCGGGTCCGGTCCAGCAGCACCCGCTTGACGATCGTGTACCCGTGCTTCAGCCGCCGGCCCGCGAACCAGTAGCCCAGCGGGATGTCGAACGCCGCCGGCTTCACCGTCCGGTCCTCGCGCCCGAAGATCCGGTGCAGCTCGTCGAGCAGCTCGGGGCTCGGCGTCTCGTCCCCGTCCAGGAACAGCACCCAGGGGATCTCCGGGCGCACCCGGTCCAGACACCACTGCTTCTTCTTCGGGTACTTGCCGTCCCACTCGTACGGGACGACCTCCGCGCCCTGCTCCTCGGCCAGGGCGCGGGTGTCGTCCGTGCTGTCCGAGTCGACCACCACGACGTGGTCCACGTGGTCGATCACGGACCGTACCGTCCTCGCGATGTTCTCCGCCTCGTTCTTCGTGGGGATCACAACGACGATGGGCAGCTTCTTCACTTGCCGCGCTCCTAGAGGGTCTACGGGAGAAGGTCTTCGAACTCGGGGCACAGGTGTTTGATCGCGTCCTTGGCGTTGGCGATCTCACCCGAGGCGATGGCGTCCCGCGCGGCCTGCTCGTCCACCGCGGCGGTGGCCTCGATCCGGCGGCACGCCTCCTCGCCGGCCTCCAGGATCGCCGCCGGCTCCACCCCCTCCGGGACCCGGTCCTTCAGATACTCCTTCTCCTTCTTGTCGAAGGAGCCGGTGGCCGGCGTCAGTTCGTCGTCGGGCACCTTCGGCCCGTCCGACACGGCGTCCGGTCCGGGGGCGGAGGAGGTCGGGGCGGGGCCCGTCGCGGAGGCCGACGCCGACGGCGTGGACTCCTTCTTGTCCGAGGCGGAGGGTTTCGCCTCGCCACTGCATCCGGTCATCAGGAGCGCGGCGGCCGCGAGAAGTGCGGC